>CAZFTZ010000162.1:0-7621 GCA_964521875.1 uncultured Cellulomonas sp.
TACGACGCGCCACTGCTCTGGCACGAGCACTTCGCCAACGCCTGCCAACGTATCGCCGACTGGGTCGCCCGCACCGGGTGTAGGTCAGGAGCGCATCGGAGCACCTCGCCCGGCGAGCGCCTGGCGACGCAGGACGGCGCAGCGAAACGCCGTCCATAGCCGACCGCCCATGGTGCCGCTATGCAGTCGTGCCTCAGGTCAGGATCCGCGCCCTCGCCTTCATGGATAGCTTGCCCCGATCCTTCTGATCCACAAACTCGAGGAAGTGCTGCAGGCCTGCCATCTGGTCATTTCCGTGGGTGTCGACCGTCGGCAGGTCGAGCAACTTGTCAATATCGCCTTTGGTGAGCTCCTCGACCACCAGCTCCAACTGCATGAACACGACGTTGCTGTGATCCCAGCTCCGGGTGAAGTCGGCTTCGGCGAGCCACCTGTCCTTGAGCGCATTGCGCACGGCCGTCGACCTGAGACTGCCGGGCAGTGTCATGCCCTGAAGCCACCTTCCGTCTTCGAAGTCTGCGTAGAAGGCGTTCGCCGATCGGTAGCCGCGACGCTTCTCGCGAATCAGCTCTTCGATCTCTTGGATAGTCTCCTCGCTGACGTGCCGCGTAATAAGGTCGTAGGCAAGACTAGCAAGCGCAATGTAGTGGACGGCGAGGTTGGGTTCCACGAAGGTCGCGAGCGTATGCGCCTTCTCGTTGCGGAGAAACTGTACTCCCAGATGCAGATATCCGACGCCTCTGAAGAAGTCGCTCTCCGCCGCGTTCGCTGACTGCGCCTTGCCGAAGAGGGCTACGTAGTGCCTGTTGCTCTGGGCGTTCTCGTTGAAGACATCAGTAGCCTTCTCGCTACCAGCCACCTCGCGTAGCTTCTCCCGAACTGCTTTATATGACTCCTCGACAGCGTGGAAGTAATCGCCGGCCCGAAGAAGCGGCCAGATGTGGCGGTAGATGTCCTCGTGGATCTCAATGGATATCCGGTTGTCAATAACCGTTGCTTCGGTCGTGATGGCGACCGGTGCACCTGCTGTCGGAATAGGCGAGTCACCTCTCACATCCCGGGCAATACTGCGGATCTTGGCGATCTGTTCGTCGGTGATGACGTGGGTGGCGAACGGGCTTCCGGCCGACTGTCTTGCCTCGACGTAGTCGGCGAGGGCCGCTAGTGCTGCCGAGGCCTCAGCGTCCGAGCCGGTCTTCCACAAGGCGCGAAGCCTGTTGGCCTTCGACCCGCCGAAGCCGCTGTACTTGTCGGTGTCGTAGATGTCGATGTCGACATCTGCAAAGAGGTTCTCAAATGACCCATCTGTGAAGTCCAGGACGTAACCGTCGCCCATACCAAGGACGGTTTCGAGAAAGGTCTTGTGTGCAATCGAAAGTGAACTCATTGAGTTTGGGCGCCCCGTCCTCTTCGCCGATTGAAACCCCATGTGCGGTACTCGTGCTGTAAGACGAATCGCGGAACGCGATGTCGACCTCGCCCCCGTCACTGGTCGACAAATCCGAGAGCACCGCCGACTCGGCGACCCTTGATCCAAGCGCGAGGTCCCGTTGCGGACGAAGATGACCCGCCGGAAGAACTACTTCGCTGCGGCATGCGCCAAGGCTAGAACCACCCTCTCCGAAGATCGTCGGATCGCTCGCGCCCCCACGGGTTGCGTACTCAGCCGACGTCGCGCATCTCTGCTTCCGCAGCCGGTCGGGAGGGCGCCACGGCCGACGGTTGATGCGGGCTCGTGGCGCTGCGGCGCAGGCACGTGCGAGCCGTCGCGGGTGAGGCGCGTCCTCTACCCGGCGAAGCCGGGTCAGATGCCCCTGTAAGCCGATTGCTGCCGGGCGCACGCAAGCCTCACGACGCCTGCTCTGCAGCTTGAATCGTCTTTATGCCCTGACGAAGCACTGGGTGCATGCTGCGGGCAGCGAAGTCCGTGATGGCCCAGTTGACCTCGAACGGCTGGACGTCCTGCAGTCCTTCAAGAGCGACTAGCGCCCGCTCGGGCGTGCGGAGGCTCTGCAGCATTTCGACGAGGACGTCGCGCACGTGCCAGCGGTTGTGTGAGCTGCCGAGGCGGGTCAGCCCTGCAACGCCCTCCCGGAGGATGTCGTTGTCGCTGGTGATGGCCACGATCATCCGAGTCGCGTCCGCTGTCACGTCGCAGAAGTCGAACGGAAGGGCGCTTGAGCGCATCCACTCGGCCACGTGAACCCAGGCGGTGCGGAACCCGATCGGGTTCGTTGACCAGATGTGCGCGACCGTCTCGCGAGAGGAGCCCATCAGCGCTCGGGCGGCGGCGTCGATCTCTGCGTCGATGTCGTCGCTGAGCAGCCATGACACGAGCTCGTCAGCGGCGACTACGTCCAGTGCGGGGCCCGCCAGGCGAGGGCGCAGGCGAGCGAGGCGGTCATCGGGCTTCTCCCAGCTCTGGGAGAAGGTGGCCACAGCCTGGTCAATCGCTCGCAGCAGCTCGCTCGTGTCCCGGTAGCGGTTGTCTCTCGGTCCAGTGGCTCGCTGGATGACCGAACGCAGGGGGGACTCAGGGATCTGGTCGGCGCCGACCATGGGGTACTCGCCGGTGATGGCGTGCTGAAGGATCTTTCCGATCGAGAAGACGTCGTCGCGCACGTCGGCGTACTTGGGGTTTCGCCACTGCTCGGGTGAGGCGTACATGTACGTGCCCATGCCTTGGGCGAGGGTGGAGGTAAGCGCGATGGATGTGCGCTCGTTCTCCCGAGCGAGCCCGAAGTCGCTGACCTGCCAGCTGCCGTCTGGGCTGCGCAGGATGTTGCCCGGCTTGAGGTCACGGTGCAGGACGCCGTGGTCGTGGACGTGCCCGACTCCGGCGCATAACTGCCGAGCGAGGTCCAAGACGGTCGCGGTGTTGTCCTTCATAGCGGCGATCTCGTCGGCGAGGCTGCCGACTGCCAGTGGCATGGCGCACCAGATCTCGTCGGCGCCGCTGAAGTCGCCGTGGTCGAGGACCTTGGCGACGTGCGGGTGGTCGAGCTGCTCCATGAGGCGCAGTTCGCGCTTGAAACGCACGACCTCTTCGGAGTCGAGGGCCTCGATGTTCTTCAGAACCTTGACGGCCACGACTTGGCCGTTGCGGCGGTCGACGGCGCGGTAGACCTCGGCGAATCCTCCGGAGCCGAGGGGTGGGGCCTCGAGGACGAAGCGTGCGCCGACGATACGTTCGTCGGCGTTTGGTCGGCCTGGGCCGCGTCGCAGTCCTGACGCGGACCACCGCTCGATGTCGTCTAGGTCCCAGATGGGTCCGCTGGCCAGCTCGGCGACGGGCTGCGGGAAGTCAGGGCGCACCCGGAGCTCGGCGATCCGCTGACGACTGATACCGAGCTTGTCGGCTACTTCGCTGACTCCGCCTAGTAGTGCCACGACACACCCCCGAGAACCCTTGCTGTGACGTCAACCTATTCCTAACGTTGACGTCCAGTCAACGGTTGATCCGGGCACGCAACACCGTCAGCAGCGTCGCCGCAGTCGGGGAATACCATCGGTGTAACACGAAGGGCGGGATCGGTGAAGTCGACGACGTCGCAGCTGGACGGACAGGGCATCCTGAACCTTGGCCTGCCCGAGATCGACGCCCCCGCGGAGTTGGCGTGGCCGGCAACCGGCGAGCTCGCACCGGGCCTCGGTCCGCTGCCGGCCGCGTCACTCGACGGCTTCGCGACGAGCCTGTTTGTCCAGGCGTACGCCGACGAGATGCGGGACGCGGCCCGTCTCGTCGAGTACACCCGCGTGGGCGCCGTCTACACAATCCGCCGCGGCCGCACGCTCAGCCACCTACACCAGGCGATCGCCGCTGTGGACGTCACCCAACGACGGACCAGGTCCTCGACGATCCTCATCGACCGCAACCTTTACTCCGGCCGCAACCGCAAGCAGGCCGTCGACGGCCTGGATCGCCAGTGGGTCGACCAGCAGTTCAACATCCTCCGACTGCCGTGGGCGATGACCGACTCCGGCTTCATCGCGACGATGGCGGACCTCACCAGGGTGCTGCACGACGCCGAGACTATGAACGAACGCGTCATCGTCGCGCTGCCCATGGCACACGAACTCATCCGCGACAACGCCTCCGACGTTGCCGACCAGGTCCGGCAACAGGGTCACCCCGTCGCAGTCATGCTGGGCCACGCTGCGGACCCGTTCGACGAGCCGGCTGTGCCCACAGGGATGGTTCACCTGATCCGGGAGGCCGATCGTCCCGTCCTGCAGCTGCGATGCGACACCTCGGCCGTCGGGTTGATCAGCCACGGTGCAGTCGTGGGAGCGGTCGGTACCCACTCCGGGCTGCGGCACATCTACCCGGTGACGAAGCGCAAGGGGCGGGGACCGTTCGGGGAGGAACTGGCGTTCGTGATCCCTGAGTTCCTCGGCTACTACCGGCAGAAGCGCTTCGAGCCGGCGTACCTGCGCGACCCGGGGCAGCATGTGTGGTGGTGCCCCTGCTTCTTCTGCGCCAGTCGCGACCTGACATGGATCGGTAACCAGCCGAAGGAGCTGAAGTTCCGGGCCGCGTTCCAGCACTCCGTGGCGGCGCTCGCTCGGATCGGCGGCGAACTCGAGTTGGCTGGCGCGCGGATCGGACGCCCGCAGGCGTGGGCGAGCATGTGCGGCACCGCGATCCGGACGCTCAGCGCGGCGGAAAACCCCTCGGGCTCGTCGTGGGAGCCGAAGCCCGCGCTGCGCAACTGGAGCACGCTGCTGCCGACCAAGACGCTCAGTCAGTGACCTGACCACTCGGGGGTGTGACAGCGCCGCAGTCGAGGGCGTGGGCGAACAGGCCCTCCTCGATAAGCCGCGTCGCCGGTACGCGGTAGGCAGTCGAGACTGGACCCAAACGACCCGTCACACACAAGGTCATCCCGGCGTCCGTGTCGGCGACGACCCACATGTTGCTTGCGTCGGCCTCCAGAAGTTGGAGATCCGAAGGGCGGTGCGACCTCAGGACAAGACCGGCGCCCAACCCGCCAAGCGTGGCGACGTCGTGCAGCGCGCGGTCCCAGCGTGGCGCGGCGGAGATGAACCCGACGACACGAAGCGGCGCTGCGGGGGGCTCGGGTGCCCGCTTGGCGCCGAGCGCACGAAGTGACGCGCCTGCCTCCCACGCCTCAAGGATCACCAACCGGCGTTCCGGGCCGACTCGATCGGCCAGCCGCTGCCATACGCCGGTGAATGCCACCACCGGGAGTACCCGAACGCCCACCACCTGCGCTTCCGGGAGCACGACGCCTGGCCAGCCGGCCGCGCGGACAGCCGCGACCGCGGCACCGTATGCGTTGGTCCCAACTGCGGATGGCGGACGGTGCGTCAGTTCGGAAGACAGATCTAGTACGGGCACCGGTCCATCGTGCCGCACGAACCTGGAAGCGTCATCACTCATGTGAGGCACCCGAGTTCACATGCACCTGGACGCGCCCAGACGGGATGATCCGCACCCCGTCCTCCTGATCGTCGCGAGCGAAGTAGACCCAGGGGTTCTGTGGGTTGAGCCCGACTTCGGCCATCAGTGCAGCGGGCAGCGTGAGCTGACTTCCGTTCGTTACGCGACGCGGCCGCGCCAGGTCGCGTCGCCCCAGCCGGTCGGCTGGCGGTGCGGCTGGCGCGACGATCAACTCACCGCTGCGTGACGGCGACGGACCCACCCAGGCATGCGCGCCGGCGACTAGCCGGAGCGGCACCGCAAGCGCCTTCGGCAGGCACACGCGTCGGGAGTCTGGGTGCACAGATCGCGGACCGTATACCTCCATAATGTTGAAATTAGCAGATTGGTCCAAGTCCATCGAGCCGGACTCCGCGGCATGAGTTCTCTGGTCAGACGTCGCCACGCCTCTAGCGGAGATCTGGACAGACCCATCGCCCCCAGCGCGCTTGCCAACCGCTAACTCGGTGTAGGTCACTGGAGTCCAGGCCCTGGGATGGTGTCGGGGCGCGACACCGGCAGGATGCTCCGCCGTTCCGCCGCGGGAACCGGGCTCGGCGTCTTCTTGAGGTCGCCGAGGATCCACTGCGACGCGGTGACGACGGTGCTCATGTGGTGGCGGAGAACCTCGAGGTCGTCGGCCCAGCCGGCGACGTACGGCACCGAGTACGTGGCGGAGTTCATGCCGAGATGGCTGGTGACGATGTACGCGATCGACTCGGCCTCGACCTCGGCGGCGCCCCGGCAACGGCGGTCGATCGCGTAGTCGGGGAACCGCCCGTAGTGGTTGGCCCTGATGTGTCCGAGCTCGTGGGCGAGGGTCTTGGTGGCCTGGGCGGGTTCGAGGTCCTTGTCGACGACCACGACCTTCTCTTCAGGTGAGTTCCAGCCGTTGACCCCGGCGGGGCAGGCGTTGCGCTCGATCCGGTAGTCGGCCTTGAGCGTGAGGCTGACGAGCCCGTCCCACACCTCCCGCGGCGCGTCACCGGTGAGCAGCCGGGGTGCCGCGCTCGGCAGCGGTGCGCCGTAGGTCTGGGTGACGTCGAAGACGTGCACCACCCGGAAGCCCCGTAGTTCACGCCGCGGCATCGGCCGCTCGTCGGCCGGCTCTGTCGCCTTGGTGGCGCTCTTGTCCGGCTTCGCGCCGTCGTTCTCGGCGACTGCTTCCTCGTCGGTCCGGTACAGGCACGGCGCGAGAATCGCGATGCCGTGCTCGCCCCTGAGCACATGCCGCCCGAGCGAGTTCCACGTCCTGATCCCGGCGACGTGCGTGGCGTCGGGTCGCTGCACCGCGATGAGCAGCACGTTCGACGGCGAGTACGTGGTGAACTGCGCCGCGACGGTGAGCATCTGGGCCCACTTGTCGGAGGACCGCAGTTCGGCGACGGCGTCGATGAGCTGGGTGTGCAGGGCGGTGAGCTTGTCCTCGGTGGAGGGCGACAGGTTCGAGCGCATGTCATCTCCCGGACGAGACGGGGTGGACGGTGCCGGCGGGGAGCAGGGCGCCGGCGCAGATGGGTTGGGACCAGCCGAGGTAGCCGCCCCCGCCGAGCTCCATGTGGTCGAGGCGGGCGAAGGACAGCAGGTAGACCCCGCCGTGGTTGCCGGTGGCGGCGTCGAACACGCCGTTGGAGGTGACCTGGATGCGTTCGGGGTCGCACCCGACGGGGTCGGCGGCCACGACGAGGGACACGTGCCCGTAGGGCCGGCCGGTGTTCCAGAACACGAAGGACCCGAGGGGTGGGCACCGGTCGCCGGGGTGGGCGTACCCGTGGGCGACCATGACCTGCCAGTGCTGCTTGGCTGACACGTATCCGGAGCCCACGTATCCGTAGGCGCGGCAGGCGAGCCGGTCGCAGAGCTCGTTCCACCCGTACTTGACGCCGACGTAGGCGAGGGCGTTGTGCACCGCGGTGGCCACGTCGACCGGGGTTCCCGGTGGCACCTCCACCGTGCCGATGCCCAGCGCCGGCAGACATCCGCCGCCGGCCTCGTCGTCGGCCGCCGCGTCGGCCGGTGCCGTGACCTGGGCGTCGAGCGTCGGGTTGGGGTCTTCCGGCTGGCTGTCGGGCAGCACCTGGTCCGGGTCGGCCGTCGCGACGACCGACGAGATGCAGGTCTGTGCGTCCGAGCCGACGCCGAACGCGGCGAGCGTGGCGATCGTCGGCACGACGAGCA
>CAZFTZ010000163.1:0-5375 GCA_964521875.1 uncultured Cellulomonas sp.
TGCCGTCGCAGGCGACGTTCGCCGAGTCGGGCACCGTGTGGGTGGCGCAGGTGGCGATCTTCGTGCTCCTGCTGTCCCTCATCCTCGGCGCGACCTTCGTCGCCGCGGAGTTCAGCACGGGGGCGATCTCCACCTGGCTGACGTTCGAGCCGCGCCGCGTGCGGGTGTTCGTCAGCAAGGCGCTCGTCGTCACCCTCGCCACCGGGCTCGTCGCGCTCGTCGTCGCCTGGCTCGCGGTGGCGGGCTGCCTGGCGGCGACCGCGGTGAACGACTCGGTCGGGCAGCTCACTCCGGAGATCTGGGCGGACCTGGGCAACCGGGCAGGCCGGATCGCGGCCGGTGCGGCCGGCGCGACGCTCGTCGGCGCCGTCCTCGGGTTCTTGCTGCGGCACACGGCCGCCGCCATCGGGGTGGTGGTCGGCTGGTTCGTCGCGATCGACGGCCTGCTGGTCCAGGGCCTGCTGAGGTCGCCGCGGTGGGCGGTGACCGTCAACCTGCAGGCGTGGCTCGGCGCCGGCACCACGTACTACCAGCAGGGCGCCTGCACCTCGCAGGGCACCGGCGAGCTCGTCTGCGCCGACGGCACCCGGACGCTGTCGATGGCGTCCGGCGGGCTGACGCTGGTGGTGCTCGTCGCGGCGCTGACGGCGCTGGCACTGCTCGTCTTCCGGCGGCGCGACGTCGCCTGACAGGAGCGGAGGCTCGGATGACCGCGTTCGTCGGTGTCGGGGACATGGTGCGATGGCTCGGCGCCCGCGGCCCGGCGGCGGCGATCCGCGGCATCGCGGCGCGGCTGGAGGACGACCTGCGCCGCTGGTCGTCGTTCGAGAAGCGCGAGCGGATCGCCTCGCACACGCCGTTCGGGGTGATCGAGCTGATGCCGGTCGCGGACGCGGACACCTACGCGTTCAAGTACGTCAACGGGCACCCGTTCAACCCGGCGCGCGGGTACCAGACGGTGACGGCCTTCGGCGTGCTGGCCGACGTCCACACCGGGTACCCGGTGTTCGTCGCCGAGATGACGGTGCTGACTGCCCTGCGCACCGCGGCGACCTCCGCCCTGGCGGCCCGCTACCTGGCGCGACCGGACTCCCGGACGATGGCGCTGGTCGGCGCGGGCAGCCAGTCGGAGTTCCAGGCGATCGCCTTCCGGGAGCTGCTCGGCATCGACCGGCTGCGCGTCTGGGACACCGACCCGGCCGCGGTCGCCAAGGTGGTGCGCAACCTGGCCCCGCTGGGCTTCGACGTCCACCCGGCGACGAGCGCGGGCGAGGCGGTTCGCGGCGCCGACGTCGTCACGACCTGCACCGCCGACAAGGCGCGCGCCGTCGTCCTCACGGACGAGCAGGTGGAGCCGGGGATGCACGTCAACGCGATCGGCGGCGACTGCCCGGGCAAGACGGAGCTGGACCCGGCGATCCTGCGCCACGCCGCCGTGGTGGTGGAGTACGAGCCGCAGACGCGCCTGGAGGGGGAGATCCAGCAGCTGCCCGGCACCTTCCCGGTCACCGAGCTGTGGGAGGTCGTCACCGGGCGGGCGCCGGGCCGGGTCGCGCCCGACGAGGTCACGGTCTTCGACTCGGTCGGCTTCGCGCTGGAGGACTTCGCCGCCCTGTGCCACCTGCGGGACGACGTCGCCGGCACCGACCTGTTCCGGGACGTCGACCTGGTGGCGGAGCCGGACGACCCGAAGGACCTGTTCGGCTTCGCCGCCCGTGGCGCGCCCGTCCGGTGACGGACGACCATCCGCGATGCGAGACCATGAACCACGAACTGAGACACGACCTTCTGGACGTGACATCCGCCGCGGTCCGGGCGTAGGGTCACGGCTCGTGCAGACCTTCCTCGTCGTAGTACTTCCTGGGCGCGCCGGCTGAGGCCACGACCCCACTGTCTGCGCGCACCCCTCGACCAGCCCGTCCCCGGGCCGAGGGGTTTTCTGTTGTCTGGGGACGACCACCCCGTCCCGAGGAGTTGTGATGGCACAGGGAGCAACGCCGGCAGCGCCGCCGACGCCGCGGCCGTCCGGCCGCAGCGTGCCCGGCCCGTCCGGCGCGACCACCGCCGCCCAGCCGGTGATCGGCCCCGAGGAGGTCACCGGCGCGCAGTCGATCGTCCGGTCGCTCGAGGAGGCCGGCGTCGAGGTCGTCTTCGGCATCCCCGGCGGCGCGATCCTGCCGACCTACGACCCGCTGATGGACTCGGCGAAGGTGCGCCACATCCTCGTCCGGCACGAGCAGGGTGGCGGCCATGCGGCGTCCGGCTACGCGCACGCCACCGGACGTGTCGGCGTGACGATGGCGACCTCCGGCCCGGGCGCGACCAACCTGGTCACCGCGCTCGCGGACGCCAACATGGACTCCGTCCCGGTGGTGGCGATCACCGGCCAGGTCGGCGCGAGCCTCATCGGCACCGACGCGTTCCAGGAGGCCGACATCGTCGGCATCACGCTGCCGGTGACCAAGCACAACTACCTGGTGACGGACCCGGACGACATCCCGCGCGTCATCGCCGAGGCGTTCCACATCGCCGCGACCGGCCGGCCGGGCCCCGTGCTCGTCGACATCGCCAAGTCCGCGATGCAGGCGCGCACCACGTTCCGCTGGCCGCAGGCGATCGACCTGCCGGGCTACCACCCGGTGACGAAGCCGCACGCCAAGCAGGTGCGGGAGGCGGCGCGACTGCTGGCCACCGCTCGCCGGCCGGTGATCCTCGCCGGCGGCGGCGTCATCCGGGCGAACGCGGCGCCGCTGCTGCGCTCGCTCGTCGACGCGTCCGGCGCCGCGGTCACCACCACGCTCATGGCCCGTGGCGCGCTGCCCGACGACCACCCGCAGCACCTCGGCATGCCGGGCATGCACGGCACGGTGGCGGCCGTCGCCGCCCTGCAGCGGGCGGACCTCATCGTCGGCCTGGGCACCCGGTTCGACGACCGCGTCACCGGGCTGCTGTCGAGCTTCGCGCCGCAGGCGGCCGTGGTGCACGCCGACATCGACCCCGCCGAGATCGGCAAGAACGTGCCGGTCGACGTGCCGATCGTCGGCGACCTGGCCGAGGTGATCGCCGACCTGCTGGTCGAGCTGGAGCGCGAGCACGCCCAGCACGGCAAGCCGGACCTCGAGGGGTGGTGGCGCCAGATCGACTCCTGGCGCGAGACGTTCCCGCTCGGGTACGACGAGCCGGGCGACGGCCACCTCGCGCCGCAGCACGTCATCAGCCGCATCGGCGAGATCACCGGCCCGGAGGCGATCTACGTCGCCGGCGTCGGCCAGCACCAGATGTGGGCGGCGCAGTTCATCTCCTACCGGCGGCCACGCTCGTGGCTGAACTCCGGCGGGCTGGGGACGATGGGCTACGCGGTGCCGGCGGCGATGGGCGCGAAGGTCGGCGCGCCGGACCGCACCGTGTGGGCGATCGACGGCGACGGCTGCTTCCAGATGACCAACCAGGAGCTGGCCACCTGCACCATCAACGACATCCCGATCAAGGTCGGCATCGTCAACAACTCGTCGCTCGGCATGGTGCGCCAGTGGCAGACGCTGTTCTACGAGAGCCGCTACTCCAACACCGACCTGCACACCGGCCACGGCACCGTGCGGATCCCCGACTTCGTCAAGCTCGCCGAGGCGTACGGCGCCGTCGGCCTGCGCTGCGAGTCCAAGGCGGACGTGGACGCGACGATCCGCAAGGCCAACGAGATCGACGACCGCCCGGTCGTCGTCGACTTCACCGTCTCGCGCGACTCGATGGTGTGGCCGATGGTCGCGGCGGGCGTCAGCAACGACGACATCCAGTACGCCCGGGGCCTGTCCCCGGCGTGGGACCGGGAGGACTGAGCCGTGACCCGCCACACCCTGTCGGTGCTCGTCGAGAACAAGCCCGGCGTGCTGACCCGGGTCGCCGGGCTGTTCGCCCGCCGGTCCTTCAACATCCACTCCCTGGCCGTGGGCCCGACGGAGCACGACGAGATCTCCCGGATCACCGTCGTCGTCGACGTCGAGGCCCGGCCGCTGGAGCAGGTGACCAAGCAGCTGAACAAGCTGGTCAACGTCATCAAGATCGTCGAGCTCGAGGACGACACCTCGGTGCGGCGCGAGCTGCTCATGGTCAAGGTCCGGGCGGACGCCGCCCAGCGCACCGGCGTGCTGGAGGTGGTCGACCTGTTCCGGGCGCACGTCGTCGACGTGTCGACCGAGACCGTCGTCATCGAGGCGATCGGCTCGCCGAGCAAGCTCACCGCGCTGCTGGCGTCGCTGGAGCCGTACGGCGTCCGCGAGATCGTGCAGTCCGGGACCGTGGCGATCGGCCGCGGCCCGCGTTCCATCACCGACCGGGCCCTGGAACGGGTCACCCGGTCCGCCTGAGTTCCGCAACCGAGAGGGAGTTGAAGAAGTGGCTGAGCTGTTCTACGACGACGACGCCGACCTGTCCGTCATCGCCTCGAAGAAGGTCGCCGTCATCGGGTACGGCAGCCAGGGGCACGCGCACGCCCTCAACCTGCGCGACTCCGGCGTCGACGTCCGCGTTGGCCTGCGCCCCGAGTCGTCGTCGGTCGCCAAGGCGACCGAGCAGGGACTGCGGGTGCTGTCCGTCGCCGAGGCGGTCAAGGAGGCCGAGGTCGTCGTGATCCTGGCGCCGGACCAGGTGCAGCGGATCGTCTACCGCGACGAGATCGAGCCCAACCTCAACCCCGGCACCGCGCTCGTCTTCGGCCACGGTTTCAACATCCGCTTCGGCTACATCAAGCCTCGCCCGGACGCGGACGTGTTCATGGTGGCGCCCAAGGGCCCCGGTCACCTGGTGCGCCGTGAGTACGTCGCCGGGCGCGGCGTGCCGGTGGCGGTCGCCGTCGAGCAGGACGCGTCGGGCGACGCCTGGGCGCTGGCCCTCTCGTACGCCAAGGCGATCGGCGGCCTGCGCGCGGCCGGGATCAAGACGACGTTCACCGAGGAGACCGAGACCGACCTGTTCGGCGAGCAGGCCGTGCTGTGCGGCGGTGTGTCACACCTGATCCAGTACGGCTTCGAGACGCTGACCGAGGCCGGCTATCAGCCGGAGATCGCGTACTTCGAGGTGCTGCACGAGATGAAGCTCATCGTCGACCTCATCTACGAGGGCGGCATCACCAAGCAGCGCTGGTCCGTGTCCGACACTGCCGAGTACGGCGACTACGTCTCCGGCCCGCGCGTGATCGACCCGCAGGTGAAGGTGCACATGAAGGAGGTCCTCGCGGACATCCAGTCGGGTGCCTTCGCCGCGAAGTTCATCGCCGACCAGGACGCCGGCGCCCCGGAGTTCAAGGCGCTGCGCGAGAAGGAGCAGGCGCACCCGATCGAGCCGGTGGGCCGCGAGCTGCGCCAGCTGTTCGCCTGGGT
>CAZFTZ010000164.1:0-4228 GCA_964521875.1 uncultured Cellulomonas sp.
GAGGCGGACAAGGTCGGGGGCATGGGCGTCTCGCGCCAGCTCAAGGAGGAGACGTACGACTGCCCGCCGATCCTGGTGCTGCTGGGGCGCCCGCAGGACGCGTGGCTCGCCTCCTGGTCGGACGCCGACGCCGCGGTGAGCCGCCCGCTCGACCTGGTCGTCGTGCGCGAGGCGGTCGTCGGGCTGCTGTCGCGGAGCACCGCGACGCGATGACCACCTGGCCGCAGGTCCTCACCCCGCTCATCGCGCGCCAGGACCTGACGCGCGAGCAGGCGGCGTGGGCGATGGGCGAGATCATGCGCGGCGAGGCGCCCGCCTCCTGCCAGGCAGGCTTCCTCGTCGCGTTGCGGGCCAAGGGCGAGACGGTGGAGGAGCTCACCGGCCTGGCCGACGAGATGCTGGCCCACGCCAGCCGGTTCACAGTTCCGGTGCGCTCGGTGGACATCGTCGGCACCGGCGGCGACAGGGCCCACACCGTCAACATCTCGACGATGGCGTCCCTGGTGATCGCCGGCGCCGGGCTGACCGTCGTCAAGCACGGTAACCGGGCCGCCTCGTCGTCCTCCGGCTCCGCGGACGTGCTCGAGGCGCTGGGCATCAACCTCGACCTGCCACCGGAGCGGGTCGCCGCCCTGGCGACCGAGGTCGGCATCACGTTCTGCTTCGCGCGGGTGTTCCACCCGTCGATGCGATTCGTCGGGCCGGTGCGCGGCGAGCTCGGCGTGCCGACGGTCTTCAACTTCCTCGGTCCGCTCACCAACCCGGCTCAGCCGCAGTCCGCCGCGATCGGGGTGGCCGACGAGCGCATGGCCGGGCTCATCGCGGGGGTGCTGGCGACTCGGGGGATCGGCGCGCTCGTCTTCCGCGGCGAGAGCGACGGGCTCGACGAGCTTGCCCCCACCGGCCCCTCGCGGATCTGGGAGGTCCGGGACGGCGCGGTCGCCGAGACGGTCGTGGACTGGGCCGACCTCGGTTTCGAGCGGATCGAGCTGTCGGACCTCCGCGGTGCCGACGCGGCGCACAACGCCGGCGTGGCGCGCCGGGTGCTCGCCGGCGAGGACGGGCCGGTGCGGCGGACGGTGCTGCTCAACGCCGCCGCCGGACTGGTGGCGGACGGCACGCTGACCGGCTCCGGCACGCTGCCGGAACGGCTGGCAGCGGGAGTGGCGCTGGCCGCACGGTCGGTCGACTCCGGCGCCGCTGCCGACGTCCTGGAGCGCTGGCGGGCCGCCTCGGTCGCCTGACGTCACGGCCGCTCGTCGTCGCTGGTCACACGCACGCAACACGCACCGCGATAGCCTCCGCACGTCCCGACGACGTCAACGGAGCCTCCTGTGAGCGGCGCACCTGTGCGAGTCCCGTCCGGTACCGGCCCGATGTGGCTGGACGACCCCGGCAGGCCCGCGCCGCGGCCCCCGCTGGACCGGCCGGCGACGGTCGACGTGCTCGTCGTCGGCGGTGGCTACCTGGGGCTGTGGTCGGCGCTGCGCGCCAGGCAGCAGAGCCCGGGCGCGTCGGTGATGCTCGTCGAGGCGGGCCGGGTCGGCTGGGCGGCCTCGGGCCGAAACGGCGGGTTCGTGTCGTCGTCGGTCACCCACGGGCTGGCCAACGGACTGGCGCACTGGCCTGACGAGATCGACACGCTGGAGCGGCTCGGCCGGGAGAACCTCGACGGCATGGAGCGCGAGCTGGAGTCGCTCGGTGTCGAGTGCGGGTTCGCCCGGGCCGGCGAGCTGACCGTGGCGACGCGGCCGCACGAGGTCGCCGGGCTGCGCGCGGCGGTGGCCGAGGACGCGGCGCACGGCGGGCACGACGTGTTCCTCGACCGCTCGGCGGTGCGCGAGCGCATCGACTCGCCGACGTTCCTCGCGGGCGTCTGGTCGCCGGACGCCACGGCCCTGGTCAACCCGGCGCGGCTGGCGTGGGGGCTGGCCGGTGCCGCGGAGCGGGCCGGCGTCGAGATCCACGAACGGACACCCGTGCGCGGTCTGCGCGATCGCGGTGCCACCGTGGCGGCGATCACCGACGCCGGGACGGTGAGGGCACGCCGCGTGGTGCTCGCCACCAACGCGTTCCCCGCCCTGCTGCGCCGGCTGCGCCCGTACACGGTGCCCGTCTACGACTACGCACTGGGCACCGCGCCGCTGACGGCCTCCCAGCTGGCTTCGATCGGCTGGGCCGGTCGCGAGGGCCTGGCGGACTCCGGCAACCAGTTCCACTACGCGCGGCTGACCGACGACGACCGGATCCTCTGGGGCGGGTACGACGCGATCTACCACTACGGGTCGAGCATCCGCCGCGAGCACGACGAGCGTCCGGAGACGTTCCAGCTGCTCGCCACGCAGCTCTACGAGACGTTCCCCCAGCTGGCTGACGTGGCGATCGACTACGCCTGGGGCGGCGTCATCGACACCTGCACCCGGTTCGCGGCGTTCTACGGCACGGCCTGGGGCGGCAAGGTCGGCTACGCGGCGGGGTTCACCGGGCTCGGCGTCGGCGCGACGAGGTTCGCGGCGGACGTCGTCGCCGACCTGCTCGCCGGGCGCCGCACCGAGCGGACGGAGCTGGCGATGGTGCGCCACCGGGGCGTCCCGTGGCCGCCGGAGCCGGTGCGCTCACTCGGCATCGCGTGGACCCGCGCCTCGCTGGCGGCCGCGGACCGCGGCAGCGGGCACCGCAACCTGTGGCTGCGCGCGCTCGACGCCGTCGGCCTCGGGTTCGACTCCTGAGACCGCCTCTCAGTCCTCGAGGCCGATGGCGAACGCCGCCTCGAGGTCGTGCCGCGAGTACGTCTTGAAGGCGATGTACGTCTGGGTGCGCAGCACGCCGTCGACCTTGCTCACGTGGTCGGCGATGACGTCCGCCAGGTCCTCGTGCGCACGCACCCGCACCACGGCGATCAGGTCGACGTCACCGGTGACCGAGTAGACCTCGCTGACGCCAGGGATCTCGGAGATCGCCTGGGCAACCTCGGGGATGTGGCCGGCGTCGGTGTCGATGAGTGCGATGGCGGTGATCATGGCGCCATCATGCCGTGCGGGCGCCCCGCAGCGGCAGCACGGTGGCGAGCGTCTCCACGGCCACCTCCTGGCGGGGCAGCGCCAGGTCGAGGGCGACCGCGGCGATCGGGTCCACCCGCTGCGCGCCTCGCACCGGGCAGCTCCACTCGCCGTCGACGTCGACCACCCGCACCCCGGGCTGCTCCAGCCAGCCGAGCAGCAGGTCGGTCTCCTCGGGGTGCGCGGCACCGGCGGGCGGCACGGGCGCCGGGACGTGCTCGGCGGTCTCGCGCAGCGAAGCGATGACCGGCATCGGGTCGTCGCGCCGGTCGACCCGTGCCGTGGCGGCGAGCCGGCCGTGGCGCACGACCACCACTTCCCACCCGCCGTCGTCGGTCCGCCGCGCGGCGGTCAGCTCGGGGATGCGGGCGAGCGGCGCGGTGCGCTGGGTGCGCGTCGCGCCGCGCAGGAACGCCGACATCCGGTCCCGCACCGCGGCGGCGTCCTCGAACCGCTCCGTGGCCACCAGGGTGCGGATCCGCGCCGCGAGCCGTTCGACGAGCGGTGCCGGGTCGTCGGCCATCGCCGCACGGACGGCGGCGACGACCTCGTGGTACGCATCCCGCTCGATGCCGCCGACGCACGGCGCCCCGCACCTGCCGATCTCGCCCAGCACGCACACCGACGCGCCGGCGGCCGGCCGCAGCGGAAGGTGCCGGGTGCACTGCCGGATCGGGAACGCCTCGTGCAGCGCCTCGACGGCGAGCTGCGCGGCGCCGGTCGAGGTGAACGGGCCGATCCAGGCGGCGCCCAGCTCGTCGCGCACCTCGCGCACCACGGACAGTCGTGGGTACGGCTCGCAGGTCAGGCGCACCCACGGCATCCGCTCGGGGAACCGCGACCGGCGGTTGTAGCGCGGCGAGTGCTCGGCGATCAGCCGCAGCTCACGCACCCGCGCCTCGAGCGGCGTGGCGCACGGTACCGGGTCGACGCGCTCGGCGACCCGCACCATCTCCACCATGCGCGGCCGCTTCTCCGCCGAGGTGAAGGACGAGCGCACGCGCGTGCGCAGGGACGTGGTCGACGTCCCGACGTACAGCACCTCGTCGTGCGGGCCGCGGAACAGGTAGACGCCCGGGGAGTCCGGCAGGCCGTCGGCGAGGGTGCGCTTGCGGCGCACGTCCTGCGGCACCGGGTCGGACGCGGTCTCCAGGTCCTCCAGGTGCGTC
>CAZFTZ010000165.1:0-5644 GCA_964521875.1 uncultured Cellulomonas sp.
TGATCCTGCGCTCCTCGTTGTGCGCGAGGACCATTACGGCCCAGGGACTCGTGGCCGCGCTCGCCGCGTCGTATGCGCCGCGCTCGTATTCTTCTTGCTTCTGGGCTGAGGCTTGCAAATGAGGTCTCCCGGACTATCCGATGGGCAGCCCTGTTGGGGCAGGCTTGCGAATCCGTCTCTTCAAGTGCGCGGCATAGCTAATGAGAGTGGCAAGCGTCCAGCGCCGGCTCGCGCGCACGCCTACGCGCTCGCGCCGGGCTGACATCCAGTCGCGCTTGTACGGATCGTCGCCGCACAGGTAATCGACGATGGCCACTTTGTCGATATCGAGCGCATGCTGCATCAACGCGGTCGTCAGCGCGGTGCCCACCGACAGATTCGTGAACTCCGCATCGTACGCCAGCTTGAAAATCGAGGCCGTGCCGCGATAGCAAAACCAGATCTGCGCCGCCGCGGGACGATCTCCGATCTCGATCAGCCCGAGACGCAACCAGCCCCGCCGCGCAAACTCCGTGCACACCGCACGGATGAAATCCTTGTGCGGCTCATCGCTCTTCCAGCTGCTCCGGTACACAGCTTCGTAGGCATCCATCCCTGCAGGCACATGGGCCACCTCCGTGATCACGCGAATGCGAGTGTCGGGCCGCGCGCGCAATTTCTTCCCTTTGCGCTCAATGGTGGACTTCACCTGTCCGGGCAGCGTCGCGAAGTACTCGCGGCTACCGCGTCCGCCCACTTCGAGATACCAATTCCCGAAGCGGAAATAACGCTCGACGTCGTAACCACGACGCGCCAGCTCCACGCACATCTCCGTGATCAGCGCCGCATCGGACGCGACCGGATTGAGATCGATGATCGATTTGTCAGCCGGTAGCTCCAGAATGCCTCGGACCAACGCCTGGGCAATCTCGCCATCGCGGCCCGGCACTACGACCGGCGCGAATAGCGCCGTGTAGTAGTTCGAAAGCGAGCAGACTGCGGCGGCGGTGAGCGGCCCCGCCAGAGCGACACGATCCGTGCGCAACGGCATCAGGGCCAGTGGACCGCTATCCGCGTCGGAAACCGTAAGGATGTGTAGACGCTGACCTGGTGCGAGCAGGTGGCGCTCGAACTCGACGAACCATGGGAGCGTTTGATCGAATGTCGCCGCGTGCTGCTCGATGAAGCTGCGCCATTTTTCAGGCAGCGCATTCGTGAAGTCACTGTAGTGCTGAATGTCAACCATGCGCGGCGCCTCGCGTGGCAGTGATGTCATCCAGCAATTGCGCGAGCTGGCCCGTTTGCGACTCGCGCGAATACCGAGCTATCGTTGCGGCCGAGGGCCGGCGCCAGCGATCGGTTCGGATCTCGTCCACGAAACGCAGCAGCGCGAGCTCGATTGCGGCTGCCGAATCGAGCGGCGCAATCAGCGCCGCACCGACGTTCTCGAGTGTGCGCGCCGTGTCCCCCGCCGCATCGGTGAGCGCGAGGATTGGGCGCCCGGCGCGTAGATATTCGTACAGCTTGGCAGGAACCTGCGCATTGCAGTTCGCGGCTTGCAGAATGAGCAGACCGTCCGCGGTCAGCATCTCTTGCAGCGCCGGCAGATAGTCGATCGCAGGCTCGAGACGCACGATGTCCGTAATAGCTCGTGCTTCGAGATCGCGGCGAAACGCCGCCTCGTTGCCGCTCGCACGCAAGGTTAGCTGCAGATGGTCGGCCGTCAGGCGACCGGTCCGCTTGAGAGTCGCGATGGCATCAAGGAGCTGTGTCGGATCGCGCTCACTCGGGTAGATGAGACCGCTGTGCAAGAGTCGGATCGGCTTCGTGGGGTCCGCACCGGGCGCAACACGTGTCGGTAGCGATTCACTGGCGCGCCGGAAAGTCTCTTCGTCGTAGCCGTTCTCGATGAGCAGGAGCCGCGAGGCGTCGAAGGCTGGAAAGCGCTCGCGATACGTCGCGAGCGCGCCCGGCGTCGTGACCACCGCGGCATTCGCGCGCGCAAAGATTTGCCCCTCGAGCTCGAGCCATACGCGATTTACGCGGGGATCCGGCGGATAGTCACCCTGCCACATCGGGTCGCGGAACTCGGCGATCCACGGCAGACCCGTGCGGCGTGCGACCTCGAGCCCGATGTGATGGGCTGTGGCGATTGGAAACGTCGACAGGATGGCATCGACCCCGGACTTGCGCAGCACCTGTAACGCTTTGCGTACGCCCCATGGCCGCCAGCTCGCCCAGCGATCCGGCAATGCGAGCGAGCGTGGATAGCGGCCGAAAAGACTGAGATTCGTGGCCGCATCGAGCCCGAAAGCGCGATGCACCTCGAGGTCGGCCGGAACTTCATTGCCGCTTGCGGCGGCGGTGGCTTCGTACGCGCGCGGCGTGATCGTGAGCACGATCGGTCGCCAACCGAAGCGCGGTAGATGCTGCGCGAAGCGCAGCGTCCGCTGCACACCACTACTCCCCTTCACCGGCGGAAAGTGAAATGCGATGAGGAGGACGGTACGCTTCATGCGCCACTGCTCCCCAGCTGAGGCGCTAACCGAAGCAGAGTCCGTCGACACTGCTCGGTGGCCGCATCGAGCGCGGCTCGCTGCGAGAACGTGTGATCGGCGTCTTTGAGCTCCACCGTGTGCACGTTGGGGCGCTGCAGTAACGTTTGCCATTCGGGTGCAGCAGCGAGATCCATGAACTCCTTTGCCGTGAGGTCGTGGCCGCTTATGAGCACCAGCGTCGAACCTTTGAAACCGGCGAGTCCCCGACGCATACGTTCGATGTAGGAGGTTGCAGAGTCTGCGCCCAAGTCGCGTGCCCTCGCGGTGCGCAGCTTCGCTGCAAGCTCCCGCAGGATCGCGAACGGATTCACTCCGCCTTTGATCACCTTGCTCCAGAACGAGCGCTGCAAGAAGCGCGCGCCGTAGTAGTGCTTGAGGTACGTCTGCGCTTCGCTGGCCTGGGTGCGCACCCAAGGGTTCGCAACGATTACCCCGCACACGCGCGTGTCGGCCTGGCAATTCATGAGCACGGCGGAGGCGCCATCGCAGAGTCCCCATAGAACGATGCCGCGCAAGGAGGGCACGGTGCGCGTGAAAGTCTCGATGGCAGCGCGGATATCCTCCTCGACGCTCTCGAACCCCTTGAACTCGCCGCCGCTATCGCCCATGCCGCGATAATCAAAGCGCATCACCGGAAATCCCGCAGTCGCGAGCGAGCGCGCCATCAGCGTGAATTGTCGATGACTGCCCACGCGATACTGAGGTCCGCCAACGACGATCAACACGCCAAGCGGCGCAGACGCATCCGGCGCGTGATGAACGATGCCCACGAGCGGTGCGGAGTTGCACTCGAAAACGAGAGCCTCTTCGGTGTTCGTGCTCGTTGCGGCGAGGTTGGCGTTCATTGCAGAGTTGAAAACGCGTCGACGGTGCGCGTCACGAGGTCCGGCAGACGCACGATTTCCGTCGTAGACCAGAACGGCTCGCCGACAACGGTAGCGGCCGTGATCGCGGCCCCCCTCTCGTTGGCCGTCGTGATGAAATTGGCGGACGCGCCCGGCAGGCCGGCATCCGCGTGCCGCACGACCTCGAACCAGTGCACCCGGCCGAGACGTGCCACGGCGTCGGCAGTGAGCTTCAGTTTCGACAACTCATCGGCCAACTTTCCCGGCAACTCGTACCCCGCTACTTCCAGGGTCTCACCGGCGCGCAGTCGCTCGCGCAAATCCGCAGCAGTCTCTTTGCCCGCGCCGCCCGCTTCCATCATCGAAGCCGCGAGCCGCAGGCGTAAGAACTGCGTCAGAAATCTCTCACCATCGGTGACCGGCTGCCAGAACACGCTGTGGGAAGGATTGCTTAAAGCGTTGCCTGCCAGTCGTGCACCGAGGAGACACCCGGTACGAACGCAGAGCAATCCGGAGATCGGCCAACCCTCCTCCGCCGCCCAGGCCGCAGCACGCGCCAGGTCCTCGACCCAACACTCGATGTCGGCATCCCGAAACTCGCCGTCGCTGTCACCGGTGCCATAGAGATCAGGAGTCACGGTCGCCACACCACGGTCTGAGAGGCCTTGCGCGACATCGGTGAACATCTTGCGTGACTTGTTCATCTCTTCCGCAAACGGAGGCACGATCAGCACCGCGCGACCCCTTGCGGCGGGTGCGCGCGGCGCGGCCCGCGGCCGGCGCATCAAAACGAAGATGCGGCCGGAAGCGCTGGGCAGAAAGCGTGGCGTGAGCACACCGCCACTCAAGCGCTCGTCTTGGCCGCGACGAAGCGGGCGAGCGAACCGACCGTTTCGAACACCTCCGCCGACAGCTCGTCATCGTCCATCGTGATGCCGAATTCTTCTTCGATCATTGTCACCACGCTCACCACGGCCATCGAGTCGAACTCGGGAATGTCGCCGAGGAGGCGGCTGCTTTCAGTGAGGGTTGCTGCACGCGGCCCAAGCTGAAGCGCATCGCCTAAAATCTTGCGAATCCGATCGATGTCCCCGGACATTGGAAATGATCCACCCTTCTGAATGTGCGCCCGTTCGCAGGCGCGTTTGCAGAGCGCCCGTTTCGGCGCGGGCGTCTCCTCATATAATCCCCGCTGGCGGGGCATGCAAGGGAAGCAGAATAGCCGATCCCGCGACCCTGCACATGGGAGAGCCGTCAAGGTTTTTCGCCGTGCGCCACGCCATCATTAAAAGGTAAAAACACGATCGATGAAGGATTGCCGCGCATGCTGAAGGTCACAGGCTGGACCGGTGCACCGGGCGCCACCGGCCCACTGGAGACGGCCAGGGCGTTCCTGACAGCCGCTGCCGGGTGCCCGTCCTCATCCGCTGCGGGCCCCGGCTGGGTGTGTTTCGGGCCCGAGGTGGAAGCCGCGGGTGGCATTGGCGTCTCGATTCGAGGGCAACCTATCTGGCGCACTTCGGACACGCGCATCCTCAGCGCCCCGAGCGGCGCGCACGCCGTATTGGCGGCGTATCGGATTCACGGACCCAAGTTTCTCGAGTTGCTCCATGGTCGCTTTGCCGTCGCCGTGCTGGACAGCACGACGCGCACTACCTTGCTGGCGGTCGACCGCATGGGCATCGAGCGGCTCGTCTATGCGCAAGACCAGGACGCGCTCTGGTTCGGCAGCTCCGCGGAATCGCTCGCGCGGCGGCCCGGGACCACGCCGCGGCTGCGGCGCCAAGCCCTGCTGAGTTATCTGTTCTTCCATATGATCCCGTCCCCAGAAACGGCGTTCGAAGGCGTGCGCAAAGTCCCGCCGGCCAGCGTGGTGATATGGCGCGACGGCGAGCTCACGGAAAGGAGCTACTGGCAGCCGGCGTTCGTATCTTCAGGCGGCGAGACTCAGCAAGCGCTCGGCGAAGCGCTGCACGCCGCACTCGACACGGCTGTGCGCTTCGCGCAGCCGGACGCGGAGACCGGTGCCTTCTTGAGCGGCGGGCTCGACAGCTCCACAGTCGCCGGTGTCCTCGCAAAGGTGACAGCCCCTCGCAAGGCCAAGACTTTTTCGATCGGCTTCGGCTTCGAGGATTACGACGAGCTGCGCTTCTCGCGCATCGCCAATCGGCATTTCGGGTGCGAGCCACACGAGTACGTCGTGGACCCCGAGGACATCGTCGGCCTGTTCCCGCTCATCGCGCGCGCATACGACGAGCCATT
>CAZFTZ010000166.1:0-4447 GCA_964521875.1 uncultured Cellulomonas sp.
CCCGACGACGACCCCGAGCGCCTCGCCGACCGAGGAGGCGGCGACGCCCGACGAGGAGACGGCCTCAGCCGACGAGACACAGGCATCGCCCGACGACACTCAGGCCGCGGCCGACGACGAGGCGTCGTCCACTGACGAGGAATCCGCGTCCGCCGGCGAGGGCACCGGAGGGTCCACCACGCAGGCGTCCCCGGACGTCGTCGAGAACGACGAGGTGACCTTCGCCGACGTCTGGGCCGCGACGCTCCGGCTGGCCGCCCTGCTGGACCCGGCCCAGCCCGCCGATCCGCCGGTCACGCCCGCCGCGGTCCCCGACGACGGCAGCACGCCGCTGACGGAGTCGCTGCGCGAGGTCGTCGCGCGGTGGAGCGACTCGACCGACGGCTACCTCAACGGCCGGATCCCGGCAGACGTGCTGTGCGAGCTGGACTTCGCGCCCGGCCAGCGGCTCCGCTGCGACGCCGCCGCCCAGCTCGAGGACCTCGACGCCGCCTACCGCCAGCAGTTCGGCACCGACATCCCGATCACCGACTCGTACCGCCCCTACGACGCCCAGGTGCGGGTCAAGGAGCAGAAGGGCTGGCTGGCGGCCACTCCCGGCTACTCCAACCACGGATGGGGCCTCGCCGTGGACCTCGGCACGCCGATCAACACGGGCGCCTCGGCGCGGTACCTGTGGTTGCGGCTCCACGGCCCGGACTACGGCTGGGACAACCCGTCATGGGCGCGCCTCGACGGGTCCAAGCCCGAGCCGTGGCACTTCGAGTTCTTCGCCGCAGGACCGATGCCCAACCGCGCCCTGTCGCAGGCCGACGTCCAGCTCTGGCAGGCGGACCGCGCCGAGTCCAGCCCCGAACCCGCACCGGGCGAGCCGGCACCAGCCGTCCCGACGACTCCGGCCGGTCCCGACCTGTCGGCGCTCGAGATCACGCAGACGACCCCGCCGACCGAACCGCTCCCGACCGTCACCGCGACACCCACGCCGAGCGCGTCCGATCCGGCGCCGAGCCCGACGCCGACGCCGTCCGACGACCCGTCGCCGACCCGGAGCGATCCCGGCTCACCGGAACCGACGCCGTCGCCCAGCGAACCCGCTCCGCCGCCGAGCGATCCTTCCCCGGTGCCGACGCCGTCGAACCCGACGACCGCGACCGTCCCCGACGTCACGGGCCTCTCCGCGGACGACGCCCTGACCGCCCTCGCCGCGGCCGGCTTCGCCCACTTCAGCGTGTCCGACCAGCAGGTCGCGAGCGACGCGATCGGTGCCGGGCTCGTCGCGGCGACCACCCCGTCGGCGGGAAGCAGCGCCACCGTCGAGTCGACCGTCGTTCTGGTGCTGTCCTCCGGGCCGGCACCCGCGCCGAGCCCGACCCCGACTCCGACCGACGGCGCCCTCGCGCCGTCCGGCACCGGCACCCAGCAGCCACGACGCGTCGCACGACGACCGAACAACGGTTGAGGTGGGGCCCACCTGGCCTCTGACCAGGTTCTTCACGGAGCCGCCTGAGAGAATCGAACTCTCGACCTTCTCATTACGAGTGAGACGCTCTGCCGACTGAGCTAAGGCGGCGTCGTCGGGCACGCCCGGCGAGCGGGGCCACTGTACCTGGACCGCGCGACAGGCTCCAAAGCGTTCCGTGCCCGACGAACCGCGGCCCGGCCCCGCCCGGGCTCACACCGTCAGCACTGCGTGCCGGCCGCCGGCGTGGTCCCGTCGAGGAGGTAGTCGTCGACCGCGCTCGTCGCGCACTGGTTGCCCAGGCCGTACACGCCGTGGCCCTCCCCGACGTGCGTCAGCAGCACGCCGGACGACAGCTCGGAGGCCAGGTTCTGCGCCCAGACGTACGGGGTCGCCGGGTCGTTCGTCGTGCCGATGACGAGGATGGGCGGCGCGCCCTGCGCCGAGTAGTCCGTCAGGCCGCCGACGGCCGGCACCGGCCACTGCGCGCACAGCGTCCCGGAGTACGAGAAGAACTCGCCGACCGTCGGCGCCGCCTGGGCGATCTCCGCCGCCTTGGCACGCATCTGCGCCACGTCGGTGGTCGCCGGCAGGTCCAGGCAGCTGATCGCGCTGAACGCCTCGGTGGTGTTGGTGGTGTAAGTGCCGTCGTCGGCCCGGTCGTAGTACGCGTCCGAGAGCGCGAGCAAACCGGTGCCGTCGCCCGAGAGCGCGCCGCGCAGCGCGATGGTCAGCTGCGGCCACGCCTGCTGCGAGTACAGCGGGTAGGCGATGCCGGTGAAGGCGAGCGGGGCGGTGAGCCGGCGGCCCGACGAGGTGGGCAGCGGTGACGTGTGCGTCGTGTCGAGCATCGTCTTGATCTGCGCCATCGCGTCGTCGACCGAGCCGCTCAGCGGGCAGCGCGAGCCGGCGAGGCAGTCGGTGACGTAGGCGCGCAGCGCGCTCTCGAAGCCCGCGGCCTGGCCGGCGGACATCTCGTCGCCGTCGATCGCCGGGTCCAGTGCGGAGTCCAGCACCATCCGGCCGACGTTCGTCGGGAACAGCGCGGCGTAGGTCGCGCCCAGCTTGGTCCCGTAGGAGTAGCCGAGGTAGTTCAGGGTCGTGTCGCCGACGAGCGCACGGACCACGTCCATGTCCCGGGCGGCGGTCACGGTGTCGATGTGGGCGAGCACCTCTGTACCGGTGTTGGCGGCGCAGGCCTTGCCGAACGCGCCCCAGGCGTCCTCCTGCTGCTGCACGCCGGCGTCGCTGGTCAGGTCGAAGTCAGCGGCGGTCAGCTCGTCCATCTGCGGGCCGTCGTAGCAGGTCACGGGCGCGCTGCGGTCGACGCCGCGTGGGTCGAAGGCGACCAGGTCGTACTCGTCGCGCACCTCGGCACTCATGATCGTGTCGACCGTCGAGAGGAAGTCGATCGCCGACGCGCCCGGTCCGCCGGGGTTGACGAGGATCGAGCCGGCCGGGTCGTCGCCCGTCGCGGCGTCACGCGCGACCGCCAGCTGCACGGTGTCGCCGGCCGGGTCGGCCCAGTCGAGCGGGACGTCGATCGTGGCGCACTGGTCGGCGTCCGTTCCCTTGTCGCAGGACGACCAGTCGACGGCCTGCGTGTAGAACTTCTCTGAGCCCGCGGGGGCCGACGACGGCGGCACCGCCGCGCTGGGGTTCGTCGTCGGCGGGGTCACCTGGTGCACCGGGGCGACGCAGCCCGCCAGCACCACCGGGACGACCGCCGCGAGCGCCGCCGCACGCAGTCGACGGGACGCGAGACGGCGGCGCGGGAGGGGCACGGCCCCACGGTAGCCGTCGATCCTGACAGAACCCGAACGTTCCGCTGACCGGGCGTGCACCCACGCACGGCAGCGTGCTCCTCGTCGGAAGACAGCCCCGAGAGGAGACCGAGATGTTCCGCAGGACCACCGCCATCGCCGCCACCACGCTGCTCGCCGGCGGCCTCGTCGCCGGTATCGGCGCGGCCGCCTGGGCGGCCGACGACCCCACCGCAGGCTCGTCGCCGAAGGTCAGCACGTCCGTCGACGGCGACCAGGTGATCATCACCACCGACCTGGCCACCGCGCAGGCCGCCTGCGCCAAGGTCGACGCCGCCGAGGACCGGCTGACCAAGCTCGTCGCCCGCATCCAGGGCGACGCCGACACCGCCGGATCCGTCGCGTACCTGCAGGCGCGTGCCCGGCACGCGGCCGACGAGGGGCACGACGACCTCGCCGACACGCTGAACGCCCGTGCCACCCGCCGCGGCGGGTACGTCGACGACCTGCAGCGAGCCATCGACCGGCTGACGAAGGCCGACACCGCGGTCTGCGACGCACTGCCCGAGGCCGGCCAGTGAGCCGGCGGCCTCTGGTCGCAGCCGCGGGTGCGACGCTGCTCGTCGTGCTGGCCCTCACCGGCTGCGGCCGGGTGGCCGACCGCCTCGAGGACGACGGGACGAGCGCCCCGCCGGCGACCTCCGGCGCGTCGCCCACCCCCACCGCCCCCGCCTCGTCGGCCGCGCGCGAGGATGAGCCGACGCCCGCGTCCACCGTCACCGGGCCGGACCCGTCCGACGTCGCCGAGCTCCAGCAGGCGCTCGACGCGGCGGACCGGCTGGCCGACGACGTCGACCAGGACATGGCGGCGGACGGCTCGTGAGGAGGTGCCCGTGCCCGGACTCGTCGTGCTCGCCGAGGACGACCCGGCGGTGTCCTCGCTGGTCAAGCTCTACCTGACCCGCGACGGCTTCGGCGTCGAGGCGTACAGCCACGGCGACGACGCGCTGCAGGCGATCCTCGGGCGCCGGCCCGTCGCCGCGGTGCTGGACATCGGCCTGCCGGGGATGGACGGCATCGAGGTGTGCCGGCGGCTGCGCGAGCGCGG
Organism: uncultured Cellulomonas sp.; assembly: GCA_964521875.1. Taxonomy (GTDB): domain Bacteria; phylum Actinomycetota; class Actinomycetes; order Actinomycetales; family Cellulomonadaceae; genus Cellulomonas. Next base: position 4,331 of record CAZFTZ010000166.1, read on the forward strand.
CGACCGCACCCCGGTGCTCTTCGTCACCGCGCGCGACGACGAGGTCGACCGCGTCCTCGGCCTCGAGCTGGGCGCCGACGACTACGTCACCAAGCCGTTCAGCCCGCGCGAGCTCGT
>CAZFTZ010000167.1:0-6041 GCA_964521875.1 uncultured Cellulomonas sp.
CGCGCGTGTCTCGATCAACGATGTGCTCGTCAAGGCCTATGCGCTCGCGCTGCAGAAAGTGCCGGCTGCGAACGTGATATGGGCCGGCGATGCTCTGCTGCAACTCGAGCAAGTCGACCTCGGCGTCGCGGTTGCAGTGCCCGGCGGGCTCGTGACACCGATCGTGCGCAAAGCAGATACCACGGGACTGCTGGAGCTCTCTGCAGGTCTTGCCGCGCTGATCGAGCGCGCCCGCGAGCGCAGGCTACAACCTGCGGAATACAGCGGCGGCTCCGCAACGATTAGCAATCTCGGTATGTATGGCGTGCGTAGCTTTCAGGCGATCGTGAATCCGCCGCAGGCGACGATTCTCGCAGTGGGCGCAGTCGAGCGCCGCGTCATCGAGGCGACGGACGGGTCGCTGCGTGCCGCCGGCATGCTTTCAGTCTGTCTCTCTGTGGATCACCGCGCCGTCGACGGGGCGACGGCGGCAGAGCTGCTCGCGGCGTTTCGCACGATCGCGGAGAACCCGTTGCACATCCTCGTTTGAAGCCTGTCTACAAGGGTCGCACACGCATGAAGTACAACCGCCCGTATGCACGGGCCGACTGGGGAACGCAGGCCAAGGACTGGGAGGGGGGCGTCGACTATCATCGATTGCGTACCGAACGGCTTGCGCGCGCACAAGCCGCAATCCGCAAGAATGGCCTCGGCGCAGTTGTCTGTTTCAATTTCGACAACATCCGCTATCTCACCGGCACCCATCTCGGCGAGTGGGCGCGCGACAAGTTCATCCGCTACGCCGTGTGCGCGAGCGAAGGCACGCCGTTCCTGTTCGACCCGGCGGCGCCCGCGAAGCGCATTTCTTCTCCCTGGATCGCAGATCGCGTGGCGGCCGGACACTCCACTATGCAGGGTGGCTTGCCGCTCACGCTGGGCATCCAGGCGGACTTCGCGCGGCAAATCAAGAACGCCCTGATCGATCTCGGCGTCGAGAAGCAGCCCGTCGGCATCGATGTGATGGAGCTGCCGATGATCCGGGCGCTCGAGCACGAGGGCATCGAAGTCCTCGACGGGCAGCAGGCGATGCTCGATGCGCGCGAGGTCAAGACGCGTGACGAGATCGAGCTGCTGAAGGTGGCGTGCGCGATGGTCGAAGCGGCCTTCACGGATGTGATCAAGGCGATCCGCCCCGGCACGCGTGAGAACGAGCTCGTCGCGATCGTGAACGACCGGCTCTATCGACTCGGCTCCGAGCGCGTCGAGTGCGTCAACTCTGTGTCCGGCGCGCGCGGCCGGCCCCATGGTCACACTTTCTCCGACCGGATCATTCAGCCCGGCGATCTGGTCTTCCTCGACATCATGCATTCCTTCAACGGCTACCGAACCTGCTACTACCGCACGTTCATCTGCGGTCAGCCGAACAAGTACCAGATCGACGCGTACGAGAAAGCGTCGAAGTGGCTCTCCGCCTCCATGGACATGATCAGGCCGGGCGTGACGCCCGATGAGATTGCCGCCGTGTGGCCCAAGGCCGAAGAGTTCGGCTACCGCAACGAAGAGGAGGCGTTTCTCCTGCAGTACGGCCATGGAGTAGGGCTCTCGCTCTGGGAGCGGCCGATCATTTCCCGCCGCTACACCGGCAACAATCGACCGCTGAAGGAAGGCATGGTGTTCGCGCTGGAGACGTGGTGCGGGGCGGAGGACGGCTCCGGCGCGGCGCGCATCGAAGAGGAGGTCGTGGTGACGCGTGATGGCTGCGAGATCATCACCAACTTCCCCTCCGATCACCTGATTTCGTGCGGGCTGCCAAGTTGCGAAGTGTTTTGAGCATGGCCGCGTACGACGCGACGGACGGGCTCCGCATTTTGTGCGGCGCCTTTCTGCTGCCGCATGCGTGGGGCAAGGTGGCTTCTCCGGGCCCTCTGAAATTCTTCGAGACGGCCGGCTTTCCGCGGCCGGCGCTGTTCATGTACTTGGCGCTTGCCATCGAGGCGCTGGCCGCCATCGCGCTGCTGTGCGGGCTGTGGGTTCGTCCGGTCGCCTGGGTCACCGCCGCGTTTCTGCTCGTTGCGAGTGCAGCCAGCTTCAAGGTCAGCCAGCGTCGCTGGATCTGGCTGACCGGCGGATGCGAGTACCCCGTGTTCTGGGCTCTGTGCTGCGTGATCGTCGCCATGAGCTCATGAGTCGCTGATGGAGGATCTGCGCACACCGGTCGTCGTCGTCACCGGGTTCCTGGGCGGCGGCAAGACAACGCTCCTCAACCGGGCGCTCAAGTCGCCGGTACTCGCGACGGCGGCGGTCGTGATCAACGAGTTCGGCGCCGTGCCCATCGATCATCTGCTGAGCGAAGCCAGTGACGATCGCATCGTCGTTCTCGAGAACGGCTGCATTTGCTGCGCGGTGTTCGGTGATCTGCTCGCGACCCTCAATCGCCTGTATCACGGGCGGGAAGCCGGTACGGTGCCGCGTTTCGATCGCGTCATCATCGAGACGTCAGGTCTCGCCGACCCCGCGCCGATCGTGCAGTCGTTTCTGTCGGACCCCACCCTGGAAGGACTCTATCGTCTCGAGGCGATGCTCGCGGTATTCGACGCCGTCAATGGGCCGGCCACTCTCGATCGGCACGACCAGGCGTCCCACCAGCTGGCCCTGGCCGATCGCATTCTGCTCACGAAGCTCGATCTCATCGCAGCGGCTGCGGCCGGGGATACCCAAGCGCGACTGTGTGAGCTGATCGCGCGCGTCAATCCCGCGGCCGAGGTGTATGCGGCGAATGATCCGCAACTCGATCCGGTGCAACTGATAGTGAAGCCGGGCTACTCACTGCGACGGGGCGACTCGGACGTTCTCGCCTGGCTGAGTGCCGATCGCTATTGCGCGCCGCGCGAGCCGTACGCGCTCAGGCCACTCGGACACACAGGCCATACCGGGCCACAGATATCGAGCCTCTGTTTCGTGCGTGAGCAACCCACCTCCCGCTACGGGCTCGAGTTGCTCCTCGGTGCCATCGAGAAGAATCTTGGCCCGGCGTTGCTGCGGCTGAAGGGGCTGGTGCACGTCGAGGTGTGTCCGGACACTCCGGCGGTGATCCAGGGTGCGCAGCATCTCCTGCACAACCTCACGTGGCTGCCGGCATGGCCGAGTGAGGATCGCTCCACGCGCATCGTGTTCATCGTGTCGGGAATCGAACCCGCAGAGCTCGAAGAGATGATCGAGCTCGTGGATCGAGTTGCGCGGCGAACTGCGCGCGCGCGTGAGCGTGCCGCGGTGGGAGAGATTCGCTAGATACGTCCGGACTTCACGATCGCCTCGGCCGTCTGTCCGTAGTGACTCTTGAGCAGTTCGATGGCTCGGTCGGCGTCCCGGTTCAGGCATGCGTCCACCAGCGCCTGGTGTTCCTTCAGCTCGTTCCGCTCCGGAATCCAGGGCAGGGCGATCAAGCGGTACCGCTCGGCGGCATCGAAGAGTTGTTCGCTCATCCGGCGCATCCAGCGACTGCCACAGCCCCCCACGAGACTCTGGTGGAATGCCTTGTGGCGCAAATCCCAGGCGGACTCGACGGCGGCGTCCGTGCTGCGCGGCGCACGCGAGAGGTGATGTAGCGCGAGCACCAGACCGTCTTCCCAGCTTCGTTCGAAGCGGCGGATGGATTCGGTCAAGGCCGTGCCGTCGATCAGGATGCGCGCCTCGAGCAGCTCAGCGAGCTCTTCGCGGCTGATCGGCGCCACACGGAACCCTTTCTGCTCGACCAGTGAGACGAACCCCTCGGCCAGCAGGCGATTGAGGGCCTCGCGGACGGGAGACCCACCGGTGTTGAAGCGCTTGCGCAGGGACTGCGCGCGCAGCTTGGTGCCCGGCTGCAATCGGCCGCTCACAACGTCTGCGCGCAGCTGGCTATAGACCGAGGTCGTCAACGTAGGGGGAGACGACTTCTTATCGCTCTCTGGGCCGGCCGTGGTCGGCGCGGCGTGTTCACGGGCGAGTGTCATGGCGGATGGCGCGGCAATCCGATGCCTCATAGGAATTTCGAAAGTATAGGGGCTAGGTGCGGTTCTGTGCGCTCTTCGTCGTCATTAACTCAGGGCACGCGGGTTTCGGGGGCACTGTCGGAGGCACCTTGGACAGAATTTCGATAAAAATATTCAAAAGCCATAATAGACGATATATAATACCCGAAGATACGATCATCGATTTTGCGGAGTATTGCCCTCGTGCGGCCTTCGACTAGCTCCCGCGCAGCCCTGCGCGCGTGTACTGATTGAAGGCCACCATGAAGGTCGCACTCATCGGGCTCGGCCGCATGGGCCAGGTGATGGCGGGTCGACTGCTCGACGCGCAGCTCGACCTCATGATCTTCAATCGCACCGAACAGAAGCTCGCGGAGCTGGCGGCGCGCGGCGCGCGCACTGCATCGAGCATTGCGGAAGCGTGCGCGCACGGCGGACCGGTGATCACCATGTTGGCTGACGATCCGGCGCTCGAGTCCGTAGCGCACGGCACGAGGGGGATCATCGCGAGTCTCCCGCCCGGCGGTATCCATGTGGCCATGGGTACTCATCAGAGCGAAACCATTCGCGCGCTCGCTGCGGCTCATCGCGAAGCCGGACAAATACTCGTTGCGGCACCGGTCCTCGGACGACCGGCGGTCGCTGCAGCAGGTCGCCTCGGGATCATAGCCGCGGGCCCTGCCCCCGCCATCGAAGCATTGAGTCCTATTTTCGAGACACTCGGTCGACGGACCTTCGTCGCCGGAGAGGCGCCCGAGTGCGCCTCGCTCCTGAAGTTGTGCAACAACCTGGTACTCGCCTGCGCGATCGAGGCGATGGGCGAAGCGTTCGCACTGGTCGACAAGTGCGGCGTCAGCACCAGGAGCTTTCAGGATGTGCTGACGGGCGGACTGTTCGACTGCATCGCCTACGAAGGCTATGCGCAGGCGATCGTGGATCGAAGCTGGGACAGAGTGAATCTCAGCACGCGGCTCGCGCTGAAAGATATCCAGCTCGTGCTCGGCATCGCCCGCGACAAGCAGGTTCCTCTGCCCAGCGCGGAGGTGTGCCGCGAACGGCTGCTGAGTGCCGAGGCGCGCGGAGACACCGGACGTGACTGGACCGTCATGGCATTGGAGCAAGGCCGCGCCAGTGGGCTCGCGTGGGACACACACGAGCGGAGCCACTGAATCACAGCATCCATCGCGTGACGCCACTTCGAGTCACGCAGAAATCCGGGGGGGGCATGGCCACATTCGAATCGACCGTAGACAAAACCGTACTCGCAGTCGGCGCGGACGCGCCCGCCGAGTCCGTCGCCAGCAAGAGCACCCAGCGGCATCTGCTCGTCTCCGGGATGCTTTGTTACGGCTTCGATGCCATGGATTTCATGGTCCTCACGCTGGCGCTGCCGCTGATGATCGTGGAGTGGAATCTGACGTTGGCCCAAGCCGGTCTGATGGGCACTGCCGGAATGATCGGCGTCGGTCTGAGCGGCATCGCCGTCGGCTGGTACGCCGACCGCTACGGGCGCCGTCCGGCGCTCATCGCGAGCGTCATCGTCTTTGCGCTCTTCACTGCGGCGATCTGCCTCGCTCGCAATCGCTGGGAAGTGATGGCGCTGCGCTTCGTCGCCGGCTTCGGTATCGGCGGCGTCTGGGGCGTTGTGACGACGCTGATCAAGGAAGCGTATCCCGCGAACAAGCACGCGAGCGCCGTCTCTTGGGTGCTGAGCTCATGGCCCATCGGCGTGAGTCTTGCGGCGCTGCTGGCTGCAGTGGTCTTGCCGAATTTCGGGTGGCGGGCTCTGTTTCTGTGCGGCGCTGTCGCGCTGTTCGGGGCCCTGCACGCGTATCGTCGCGTACCCGAATCCGCCGTGTGGCAAGCGAATCGTGCGCGCAAGGAGAGCGCCCAGGCCGGTGATATCAGGAGGATCTTCAGCGCGCGTTACGGCCGCAACACGATCATCGCGACGCTGGTCGCGAGCAGCATGCTGATCGCGTACTGGGGCATCAACACTTGGCTGCCCACGTATCTGATCAAAGAGCGCGGGCTCGCGGCCTCGAAAATGTC
>CAZFTZ010000168.1:0-3299 GCA_964521875.1 uncultured Cellulomonas sp.
GGCACCCCTATGCCGAGTACCTGTTCGTCCTGGACGGTGCCATGGAGGCCTGGACCGAAGGCCAGGAGGCCACGCCGGCGCGGCTGGGACCCGGCCGGGGCCCTGGCCGCGGCAGCGGCCGACGAGCTGCGCCGCCACGGCCTCGACGCGCGGCGTGCCCCGGTGCTGCGACGCGCCGCCGGTGCCGATCAGGCGGGGCTGTCCGCCCGCGCCCGTGAGCGCAACCTCGCCGGCCACGTCCGGCTGCGCCGGTGGCCCGCGACGCCGGTCGCACCGGTGGTGCTGGTCGACGACGTGCTCACCACGGGCGCCACCTTCGCGGCCTGCGTGCGCACGCTGGAGGCGGCCGGGCTGCCGGTGGTGGCGGGTGTGACCATCGCCTCGACACCCTCACCCGGTGCCGGTGTGGAGACCGGAGGGACGGCGCGTTAGCGTGGGCTCCTGGACCGACGTCCGGGCGCCCACGTGGCGTTCCGGCCGGTTGCGGAGGAGGTGGTGCCGCACCCGCCCTTCGGGGCGCGAACCGCTCGCCACCGCCGGTGCCCACCGGGCTCCGGCTCACCTCCCAGGAGGCCTTTCATGGAGATCGTGGTCGCCGGTCGTCACACCGACGTGTCAGCCCGCTACCGGGCGCACGTCACCGGCAAGCTCGCCAAGGTCGAGCAGCTGGCCCCGCGGGCCCAGCGCGTCGACGTGCTCGTCTCGCACGAGCCGAACCCGCGCCAGGCCGACTCCAGCGAACGCGTCGAGCTCACCGTCGTCGACCGCGGACCCGTGATCCGCGCCGAGGCGTCGGCGGACGACCCGTACGCGGCGCTGGACCTCGCGCTGGCCAAGCTGCTGGAACGGCTGCGCCGCAGCCGGGACCGTCGCCGCGAGCACCGCAAGGACACCACGATCCCGCCCGTCGAGCCCGCCGCCGAGCCGGCCGAGGAGGTGCCGGCCGCGCCGGTGCCGCGCATCCTCGACGACGGCACCAAGGAGATCCCGCTCGGCGACTCGCCGGTGGTGATCCGCGAGAAGGTGCACCAGGCGGCACCCATGACGGTCGACGACGCGCTCTACGAGATGGAGCTCGTCGGGCACGACTTCTTCCTGTTCGTCGACGCCGGGACCGGCCGGCCCGCAGTCGCCTACCGGCGGCACGGCTGGTCGTACGGCGTCATCCAGCTCGACACCGTCTCCAACGGGCGATCGCACGCGCCCGACGACGAACCGGTCGTCGCCCGCGCCTGACCTGCCGGCGCCCGCGTCCCTCCGCCGGGCGCGTGCCGGTTGCGTGGAACGCGCGCTCAGCGCGAGCGAGTGCGCGCTCGGGCGTGAGGAGCACGCGCTCGGCGCAGGACGCCGCGCCTGACGGACGGCGCGGACGCTGCGAGGTCTCGGTCCCTGCTCCGCACGTGCGGCTGCCGGGACGACCACATGTGCGGGCGCTGGGTGTCGGTGGGGTCGGGGAGGATGCGGGGGTGCCGACGACCGACCTCCACCGGGCGCCCGGTGTGCCGCACCTGTCGCTGTCCCAGGCTCGACGGACCGCGCTGCGCGCCGCGGGTCTCGACCGGTCGCGACCCGACGGCCCGGTGACGGCGCGGCAGGTCGCCGCGGTCGTCGACCGGCTCGGTGTGCTGCAGATCGACTCCGTCAACGTGTTCGCTCGGGCGCACCTCATGCCGCTGTACGCCCGGCTGGGCCCATTCGACCCGGCGCTCGTCGACCGCACGACGAACCGCGCGCCGCGCCGGCTGGTGGAGGCGTGGGCACACATGGCGTCGTTCGTCACGCCGGAGACCTACCGCCGGCTCGGCTGGCGCCGTGAGCGCTACCAGCACGAGGCTTGGGGCGTCATCCGCGACGTGCCGCTGCAGCACAGCCCCGTGGTGGAGGACGTGCTGGGGGTCGTCGAGGACGAAGGACCGGTGACCGCACAGGAGGTGCGCGCCCGGCTCGACCACGTCGACATGACCCGGCCGGAGGGCTGGGGCTGGAACTGGGACGTCGTCAAGATGGTCCTGGAGTACCTGTTCTTCACCGGTCAGGTCGCCATCGCGGGACGCAACGGCGCCTTCGAGCGGCGGTACGACCTCGTCGAGCGCGTGCTGCCCCGCGCGGTGCTCGCCGCCCCGGAGCCCGACGAGGCCGACGCGGTGCGCGGTCTCGTCGAGACCTCGATCCGGGCGCTGGGCGTCGGCACGCTCCGGTGCGTCGCCGACTACTTCCGGCTGCGCCAGGCGCCGACCGCCACCGCGCTCGCGGAGCTGCGCGAGGCCGGCCTGGTCGAACCGGTGCTGATCGACGGCTGGGGCAAGGGCTGGCGGCACGTCGGTGCCACCGTGCCGCGCACGACGAGCGCGCGCACGCTGCTGTCCCCGTTCGACCCGCTCGTCTGGGAGCGCACACGCCTGGAGACCCTGTTCGGCCTGCGCTACCGGATCGAGATCTACACGCCGCCGCACCGGCGCGTCTGGGGCTACTACGTCCTGCCGTTCCTGCTCGGCGACCGGGTCGTCGCCCTCGTCGACCTCAAGGCGGACCGGCAGGACGGCGTGCTGCGCGTCGCCGCGGCCCACCGCGTCGACGGCCCCGCCGAGCGCGTGCCCGACGAGCTGGCGGCCGAGCTGAGGGTCGCGGCCGGCTGGCTCGGACTGGGCGACGTGGTCGTCGGCGACCGGGACGGCCAAGCCCGCGGCGACCTCGTCGGGCCGCTGACCACCGCCCTCGCCCGCTGAGGCCGCCGGAGGTCCATCAGGCGTCCACCCCGGTGACACCCGGCTCGCCTAGGATGGCAAGGCCCGGCCGAGCGGCCGGCGCGAGTCCACCGCCCCGGTCCGGGGTGTGAGCAGTCGGGAGTGCCGCGTGGCGTCCGTCGTCGAGAAGGTCCTGCGACTGGGTGAGGGCCGGATCCTCAAGAGGCTGTCCGGCATCGCCGCGCAGGTCAACGCCCTGGAGGACGGGTTCGAGACCCTGACCGACGCCGAGCTGCGCGAGGAGACCGACCGCTTCAAGGCGCGCCTGGCCGACGGCGAGAAGCTCGACGACCTGCTGCCGGAGGCGTTCGCCGCGGTCCGCGAGGCCTCTCGCCGCACGCTGGGCCAGCGCCACTTCGACGTCCAGCTCATGGGCGGCGCGGCGCTGCACCTCGGCAACATCGCCGAGATGAAGACCGGCGAGGGCAAGACGCTCGTCGCCACGTTGCCGGCCTACCTCAACGCCCTGGCGGGCAAGGGCGTCCACGTCGTCACGGTCAACGACTACCTGGCGAGCTACCAGAGCGAGCTGATGGGGCGCGTCTTCCGGTTCCT
>CAZFTZ010000169.1:0-3203 GCA_964521875.1 uncultured Cellulomonas sp.
CGGCAGCCGCAGGTCGCGCAGCAGCAGGCCGCCGTTGGCGTGCGGGTTGGCGCTCATCCGCAGGTCGCCGGCCGGGGCGAGGGCACGGATGTCGTCGGCCAGCCGGCCGGTGGCGTCGAACAGCTCCTCCGCCTTGTACGAGCGCAGCCACTGCTCGAGCACCGCCAGGTGCTCGGCCGTGTCGCGCGCGTTCGCCAGCGGCACCTGGTGGGCGCGCCACGAGCCGGTGGTCTTCTTCCCGTCGATGTACGCCGGGCCGGTCCAGCCCTTCGGGGTGCGGAACACGATCATCGGCCAGGCCGGGCGCGTCAGGTCGCCCGCGGCGGCGCGCGCCTTGATGTCGGCGACCTCGTCGAGCGCCTCGTCGAGCAGCGCGGCGAACCGGCGGTGGACGTCGGCCATCGGCTCGTCCTCGTCGTACCCGCCGGTGAAGACGTACGGGTGGTGGCCGTAGCCGCGCAGCAGGTCGACCAGCTCGTCGTCCCTGATGCGCGCGAGCACCGTCGGGTTGGCGATCTTGTAGCCGTTGAGGTGCAGGATCGGCAGCACCACGCCGTCCTGCTGCGGGTTGACGAACTTGTTCGAGTGCCAGCTCGTCGCCAGCGGACCGGTCTCCGCCTCGCCGTCGCCGACGACCGCGGCGACCAGCAGGTCGGGGTTGTCGAAGATCGCGCCGTAGGCGTGGGACAGCGCGTAGCCCAGCTCACCGCCCTCGTGGATGGAGCCGGGGGTCTCCGGCGCGACGTGGCTGGGGATGCCGCCCGGGAACGAGAACTGGCGGAACAGCTTGCGCAGCCCCTCCTCGTCCTCCGTGATGTCCGGGTACACCTCGTGGTACGTCCCGTCGAGGTACGCGCTCGCCACCAGGCCGGGCCCGCCGTGACCGGGGCCGGTGAGGTAGATCGTCGACTGGCCGCGCTCGGCGATGGCGCGGTTGAGGTGCGCGTACAGGAAGTTGAGGCCCGGGGTGGTGCCCCAGTGGCCCAGCAGGCGCGGCTTGACGTCGTCACGGCTCAGCGGGGTGCGCAGCAGCGGGTTGTTCAGCAGGTAGATCTGCCCGACGGACAGGTAGTTCGCCGCCCGCCACCAGCGGTCGAGCGTGCTCACCGTCTCGTCGTCGATCGCCGCCCCGGTGCCGCGGCGCCACGTGGTGGGGTTCTCCGTCGTCGTTGCCATGGTCCGTTCCCTGTCCCGTCCCTGTTCGCAGCAGGTGCTCGGTGCCATACAACCGCACCTGCACGTCGCGGGCTCGGGATGCAGGCCCCTTGCCGGGCCCCGGACGTGAGTCGTGGCCGAATCTTCGACGAACGCGAGGGCGGCGGTGTCCGGTGACTACCGTGAGCCCGTGGCGGAGGGCGTGACGCGCGCGACGGTGTGGCGGGTTGCCGTCCGCCCCCGGATGCTCGGCATGCTGGCGCTGTTCGTCGCCGCAGCGGTGGCGTGCGGGTTGCTCGGGGCGTGGCAGCTGGACCGGGCGCGCGAGCGTGGCGAGGCGGCGCAGGCGGCAAGGCGGGCCTCGCTCGCCGCGGCGGACCCGGTGCCGCTCGAGTCGGTGCTGGCACCGCAGACGACGTTCGACGGGGACCTCGTCGGGCGCAAGGTGTCCGTCACCGGGACCTACGAGGCGGCGGGGCAGCTCGTGGTCACCGGCCGCGCCCGCGACGGCGCGACGGGCGCGCTCGTCCTCACCCCGTTGCGTGTGGGCTCCGGCGCGGTGCTCCCGGTGGTCCGGGGCTGGCTCCCGGCAGGGGCCGCGCCCGACGAGCCCCCGGCCGGGCCGGTGTCGCTGGTCGGCTACCTGCAGGCAGGGGAGTCCGCCGGTGCCGGGATCACGGGCACGACGACCGACGCGATCAGCCCGGCGGAGCTGCTGCACGTGTGGACCGGGCCGATCTGGACCGGGTACCTGGTGCTGGCCTCGTCGGACCCGGCGCAGGCCGCGGCCGACGACGGTGGGCCGGCCCTGCTCGGACCGCCGACGCCGACCCAGACCGGGCCCAACCTGCAGAACCTGCTCTACGCGCTGGAGTGGTTCGTGTTCGCGTTCTTCGCCGTGTTCCTCTGGTGGCGCACGGTGCTCGACGAGGCCCACGGCCGCACTCGTGACCGGCGCTGACTCCGCGGACTCAGTGGCTTGCTCGCCGGCGCCCGGCGCGGTGTGCGAACGCATCGACGGCTGCGAGAGCCTCCGGTGCCTGCCAGGTCCGTTCCCAGCGTGCACCGGACGTCGGCACCAGGACGCCGGCAGCCACCAGGCTGCCGATCGCCGTCAGGGCCGCTGGCGCTCGGGGACACCGTCACGCCGCAGCTCGTCCTCGACGTGCACCGCGTGGCGGCGGGAAGGTGTGCCACTACTCGTGCTGCCAGGAGTGCCAGAGCGCGGCGTAGTCGCCGCCCGCGGCGACCAGCTCCTCGTGCGGGCCGATCTCGGTGATCCGGCCGTCGTCGACCACCGCGACGCGGTCGGCGTCGTGGGCGGTGTGCAGCCGGTGGGCGATCGCCACCACGGTGCGGCCGGCGAGCACGCCTGACAGCGACCGCTCGAGGTGGCGGGCCGCCCGCGGGTCGAGCAGGGACGTCGCCTCGTCGAGCACCAGCGTGTGCGGGTCGAGCAGGACGAGCCGGGCGAGCGCGAGCTGCTGGGCCTGTGCCGGCGTCAGCGGCGCACCGCCGGAGCCGACCTCGGTCTCCAGCCCCTCGGGCAGCGCCTCGACCCAGTCCCAGGCGTCGACGGCCGACAGCGCGCGGCGCAGGTCGTCGCCTGTCGCGTCGGCGTCCGCCAGCCGCAGGTTGTCCGCGACGCTGCCGACGAACACGTGCTGCTCCTGCGTGACGAGCGCGACGTGCCCGCGCAGCTCCTCCAGCGGCAGGTCCACCAGCGGCACACCGCCGATCCTCACCGACCCGCCGGTGGGCGGGTGGATGCCGGCGAGCACGCCGGACAGCGACCGCTCGAGGTGCCGGGCCGCCCGCGGGTCCAGCAGGGACGTCGCCTCGTCGAGCACCAGCGTGTGCGGGTCGAGCAGGACGAGCCGGGCGAGCGCGAGCTGCTGGGCCTGTGCCGGCGTCAGCGGCGCACCGCCTGAGCCGACCTCGGTCTCCAGCCCCTCGGGCAGCGCCTCGACCCAGTCCCAGGCGTCGACGGCCGACAGCGCGCGGCGCAGGTCGTCGCCTGTCGCGTCGGCGTCCGCCAGCCGCAGGTT
>CAZFTZ010000170.1:0-17612 GCA_964521875.1 uncultured Cellulomonas sp.
CAGGCCAAACATGTCCCCGCCCCCCGGGCCCGCGGCGGCGCCGGGGCGCCCGCGCGTGCGCAGGCCGCCGACGAGTAGCCCGAGGGCAGACCGGTGGTCGAGCCGGGTGGCGCCGGGCGCGGCGAGATCCGCGAGGGTGCCGAGCACCTCGTCGGACCGCGCCACGCGCCATCGCCGCGGGTAGGCGCGCAGCCAGCGCCGGACGGAGCGCTCGAAGCCCGGGTCCACCATCACGCATCCCCGAGGGCCGGTCGCGCGGCGAGCGCGCGCCTCGCGCGGGCGGCGAGCGCCGCCAGCTGCTTCGTGTGTGCGGCGGCCGTCGAGCCGCCCTCGTCGGTCAGCACGTAGTACCGGCGCAGCCGGCCGTCGACGACCTCCTCGCCGGACACTCGGGCGTAGCCGGCCTCGACCAGCCGGTCCAGCACCCCGTAGAGCGTGCCCGCGCCGAGCCGCACCCGTCCGTCCGAGAGCGTCTCGACGGCCTGCACCACGCCGTATCCGTGCCGCGGCCCGTCGGCGAGCGCGAGCAGCACGAGGTAGGCCTGCTCGGTCATCCGGAACGCCATGACCGATATATATCGCGTGACGATGCATCGAGAAACCCCTGTCACCCGCTCGGGCGATGCGCCGTCGCGGGACGGACCGTCCCGCCGGCTCAGGCGACGACGCCACGGCAGCGGCGCGGCCGGTTCACGCAGGCGACGCGGCCACCGGCACCCGACCCGCGCCCGCCGCCTCCTGCAGCACCCCGAAGTCTGCCCGCGACTGCCGCGCGTACGCGAACGCCCAGTCGACGATCGCCCGCCCGGCGACGTCCGACGAGCCGATGTATCCCACCACCTCGTGGGCGGTCAGGCTCTGCGCATGGGCCCGCGCGAGGATCGCGGCGCAGCCGTCCGCGTAGTCCGCGAAGCCGGCCGCGTCGAGCGCGCCGAGGTCGACCGCGCCCTTCATGTCGTGGAACTGCCGCACGTAGTAGTCGCGGCTCCCCACGCGCACGTGGCCGAGGAACGGGTCCGACGAGGCCTGGAGCACCCGCTGGAATCCGGTGACCCGCACGCCGTTGCCGCTGGCGGCGATCGGCTCGGCCACCACCGGCGGCTGGGCGATCCTGCCGTACCGGACCAGCACCGACTCGGTCGCCTCCTTGACCTGCAGCATGAAGACGTCGTCGTCCGCGCCGGCGAGCAGCACCAGGAAGCAGCGCGTGCCGACCGAGCCGACCCCGACGACGCGCCGCACCGTGTCGACCGGCACGTAGTGCGCCAGCACCAGGGCGAGGTCGATCTCGACGGTGCCCAGGTAGTCGCTGTACACGTCCGCCGTCGACAGCCCCGCCCCGGGCTGGAAGTGCGTCATCGTCGGGGGATCCTCGACGAACCGCGGCCGGCCGTCCGGACCTCGTTCCGTGGTGCGACGCACCGCACGAGCGGCGGTCCGCCTCCCGGCGGCGACGATCGCCCGTCGGAACACGGCGCGGGACTGCTGGTCGAGGCTGCGCCCGACGTCGTCGGCGGTCGCGTGCACGAAGTAGCGGTCGGTCGCCGGCAGCGCCGCCAGCGCACGCAGCGACCGGGCGTAGACCGCGAACGCGTCGGTCGCGGCCCGCCGCACGTCCGCCTCGTCGTACCCCGCGTGCTGCCCGGCGACGACGACGCTGGTCAGCAGCCGCTTGACGTCCCACTCCCACGGCGCGATCGCGGCCTCGTCGAAGTCGTTGAGGTCGAACACCAGCCGCCGCTCCGGCGAGGCGTAGAAGCCGAAGTTGCTCAGGTGGGCGTCGCCGCAGGCCGCGACCAGCATCCCCGAGTGCGGGTCGCCGGCCAGGTCGTGCGCCATCAGGCCGGCCGTGCCGCGGAAGAACGCGAACGGGTCGGCCAGCATCCGCGCCGTCCGCAGCGGCACCAGGTCCGTGACCCGGTCGGCGTTCTGCTCCTCGAGCAGCGCGACCGGGTCGCGATCGGCCGTGGAGCGCTGCGCGAGCGCGGTGCGCGGCACCACCTTGCGGCGGGCGCGTCCGGCGGCGTGCGCCTGCGCGCGCGTCGGGTAGCGGCGGGCGAGCGTCAGCTCGTCGGGCGAACGTTCGTCGCGCGGCTCGTCGGCCATCCGCCGATTCTGGACGCGGAGCCGCTCAGGCGCTCGGGAGAACGAGCTCCTGGCCCGTGATCCGCCGGTACGCCTCCAGGTACCGGTCACGGGTGCGCTCGACGACCTCGTCGGGCAGCGCCGGCGGCTGGGTGTTCGACGAGCGGTCCCACCCGGAGGCCGGCGACGTCAGCCAGTCGCGGACGTACTGCTTGTCGAAGCTCGGCTGGGCGTGCCCGGGCTCCCACTCGTCGGCGGGCCAGAACCGCGACGAGTCCGGGGTGAGGATCTCGTCGGCGAGCGTGACGGTGCCGGCCTCGTCGGCCCCGAACTCGAGCTTGGTGTCGGCGAGGATGACGCCGCGCTCGCGTGCGATCTCTTCGGCGCGGGTGTAGACGGCGAGGGTCAGGTCGCGCAGCGTCCCGGCGACCTGCTGCCCGACGAGCGCGGACACGGCCGAGAACGGCACGTTCTCGTCGTGCTCGCCCTGCTCGGCCTTGGTCGACGGCGTGAAGATCGCCTCCGGCAGGCGCGAGCCGTCGACGAGCCCGTCCGGCAGCGGGATGCCGGTCACCTCGCCGGTCTTCCGGTACTCGGCGAGACCCGAGCCGGTGAGGTAGCCGCGCGCGATGCACTCGACCGGGAACATCTCCAGGCGCCGGCAGACCATCGCCCGTCCGGCCACAGCCTCCGGGACGTCGGTGGACACCAGGTGGTTCGGGACGAGGTCGGCGAGCTGGTCGAACCACCACAGCGTCAGCTGCGTCAGCACGACACCCTTGCCGGGGATGCCGGGGCTCAGCACGAAGTCGTAGGCGGAGATGCGGTCGCTGGCGACGACGAGCACCACGTCACCGTGCCGTTCGACGATCGCGCGGCCCTCCGGCGACTCGTCGGGCAGGTAGAGCTCGCGGACCTTGCCGCTGTAGGTGTGGGTCCAGCCGGGGAGTTCGGTCACGGGGCACAGTCTGCCGATGGCCGACGAGACGCGCGCGCGACGCCCAGGACTCGAACGGTCACGACCTGCCGCTCAGCACGCAGAACTCGTTGCCCTCCACGTCGGCGAGCACCACCCAGCTCGGTTCCCCCTGGCCGACGTCGATGCGCCTCGCACCGAGCGCCTCGAGGCGGGCGACCTCGGCCGCCTGGTCGTCGGGCGAGAAGTCGAGGTGCAGACGGTTCTTCGCCACCTTCCCCTCCGGTACGCGCTGGAAGAACAGGCTGGTCAGCCCGCCGGCCGCCTCGCCGTCCGCCGGCTCGAGGGAGACCCAGTCCGGCAGCCCCTCCTCCCGCGCGCTCCACCCGAGCGCCGCCTGCCAGAAGTCCGCAACCAGGGCCGGGTCCGCGCAGTCGACCACGGCGCCGCTGAAGGTCAGTGTCATGGCCCCAGCATGCAGGAGGGCACCGACACGGGCCTCTCAGGCCTCGCTCAGCACGCAGAACTCGTTGCCCTCGACGTCGGCCAGCACGACGAAGGTGGCGTCCACCGGCTGCCCGACGTCGACGCGTCGTGCGCCCAGACCCTCCAGCCGCGCGACGTCCGCCGCCTGGTCCGGCGAGTAGAGGTCGAGGTGGACGCGGTTCTTCACCACCTTGCCCTCCCGGACCGGCTGGAACACGACGCTCGGCGGGCCGAGCTCGGACTCGCCCTCGTTCGGGTAGATGACGGCCTCGCCGCGCGGACCGGCCTCCCGTCCGGTCCAGCCGAGGGCCGCCTGCCAGAAGTCCGCGACCCGCGCCGGGTCGGCACTGTCGAACACGACACCGCTGAATCTCAGAGCCATCCGGCCATGCTGCGCCGCACCACCGACACCCGATCCTCGTCGGGCCGGGCCTGTGCGCTCGTCGGGCCGCGGTCCTTCGCTCCGCCGACGAGCGCGCGCCGTTAGTGTGCCGGGCGTGAGTGCGACCTCCCGGTTCCCCTTCGCACGGCTGATGACGGCGTCGGGCCTGTCGAACCTCGCCGACGGCGTGCTCAAGACCGCGGTCCCGCTCGTCGCGCTGCGCTACACGACGTCGCCCGCCCAGATCGCCGGACTGTCGTTCGCGATGACGCTGCCGTGGCTGGTCGCCGCGCTGCCCGCCGGGGCCCTCGTCGACCGCTGGGACCGGCGCCGCACCATGCTCGTCGCCAACACGATCCGCGCAGGCGTGCTCGCGCTGGTCGTCGCCGCGGCCGCCAGCGGCCACGGGTCGATCTGGCTGCTGTACGCCGGCGCCGTGCTGGTCGGCGTCGCCGAGGTGTTCAACGACACCTCCGCCCAGTCGGTGCTGCCGATGATCGTCGGCCGCGAGGCGCTGCAGAAGGCGAACGGGCGGCTGTTCGCCCTCGAGATCACGACGAACTCGTTCGCCGGCCCGCCGATCGGCGGCGTCGTCGCCTCGGCAGGCGTCGCGGTGGCGCTCGGCGCGCCGGCCGGGATGTGGGTGCTCGCGGTGCTGGTGCTGCTCACGCTGCGCGGCACGTTCCGCGCCGAGCGGGCGCCGGAGCCGACGTCGCTGCGCGCCGACGTCGCGGAGGGGCTGCGATTCCTGTGGGGCAAGCCGGTGCTGAGGACGCTGGCCGTGATGGTCGGCACCATGAACCTCTCGTCGGCGGCCTGGGGCGCGGTGTTCGTCCTGTGGGCGGTGGGTCCCGCGTCGATGCTGCACCTGACCGACGCGCAGTACGGCGTGCTGCTCACGACGTTCGCCGTCGGCTCGGTGGTGGGCTCGCTCGTCGCGGACCGGCTCGCCGCGCGGATGGGGCGGAGCGCGTCACTCGTCGTGGCGGTGGTCGCCAGCGCGTTCGCGCCGGCCGCCCCGCTGCTGACGACGAACGTCTGGGTCGTCGGGGCGCTCTGGGTGGTGTCCGGGTTCATGGTCGCGACCTGGAACGTCATCACGGTGTCGCTGCGCCAGCGCCTGACGCCGGACCGGCTTCTCGGGCGGCTCAACTCGGCGTACCGGCTGCTGGCGTGGGGCACCATGCCGGTCGGCGCGGCGGTGGGTGGCGCGCTCGGCGAGGCGTTCGGCGTCCGCTCGGTGTTCGCGGTGGGGACGGCACTGACGCTCGTGCTGCTGGTGCTGGCGGGTCAGCTCACCCCGTCCCGGCTCGCGGCCGCGGAGGCGGCGGCACCCCAGCCCCGGCCCGACGAGCCCTCCACCTGATCGCGGCGCCGGTCAGGCGAGTGGCGTCCCCGCCGTCTCGGCCTCGGCTGCTCGCCGGGCGATGTCCGCGCGGTGGTGGGAGCCGGGGAGCGTGACCCGCTCGACGCCGGCATAGGCGGTCGCCCGTGCCGCGGTCAGGTCCGCGCCGGTCCCGACGACCGACAGCACGCGGCCGCCCGACGAGACGAGCACGCCGTCGCGCAGCGCCGTCCCGGCGTGCAGCACGTGCACCCCCGGGACCTGCTCCGCCTCGTCGATGCCGGTGATCGGGTCGCCGCCGCGGACCGTCCCCGGATACCCGTGCGCCGCCACCACCACCGTCACCGCGGCGTCGTCGGCCCACTGCAGCGGCGGCAGGTCCGCGAGCGTGCCGGTCGCCGCGGCCAGCAGCACACCCGCCAGCGGGGTGGCGAGGCGGGCGAGCACCACCTGTGTCTCAGGGTCGCCGAAGCGTGCGTTGAACTCCACGACGCGTACGCCGTGCGAGGTGAGCGCCAGCCCGCAGTAGAGGACACCGGCGAACGGCGTGCCACGCCGCGCCATCTCGGCGACCGTGGGCACGGCCACCGTGGCGACCACCTCGTCGACCAGCCCGGTCGGCGCCCACGGCAGCGGCGAGTACGCCCCCATGCCGCCGGTGTTGGGCCCTGCGTCGTCGTCGTCCACGCGCTTGAAGTCCTGCGCCGGCTGCAGTGGCACCACGTGCTCGCCGTCGGAGAGGACGAACAGCGACACCTCCGGCCCGTCGAGGAACTCCTCGACCACCACCCGCCCACCGGGCTTCGCCAGGCAGGCGGCGGCGTGGGCCAGTGCCGCGTCCCGGTCGGAGGTGACGACGACGCCCTTGCCGGCCGCCAGGCCGTCCTCCTTGACGACGTGCGGCGCCCCGAACTCGTCGAGCGCGGCCGCGACCGCGTCGAGGGTGGTGGCGACGCGCGCGGCGGCGGTCGGCACCCCGGCGGCGGCCATCACCTCCTTCGCGAACGCCTTCGACCCCTCGAGCCGCGCCGCGACCGCGCTCGGCCCGAACGCCGGGATCTCGGCGGCCCGCACCGCATCCGCCACCCCGGCGACCAGCGGTGCCTCCGGCCCGACGACGACGAGCCCGACGCCGAGCGAGGTCGCGAGCGCCGCCACGGCCGCTCCGTCGAGGGGGTCGACGTCGTGGAGCGTCGCGAGCCCGCCGATGCCGGGGTTGCCCGGTGCCGCGTGCAGGCCGGTCACCGACGGGTCGAGCGACAGGGCGCGCACCAGGGCGTGCTCGCGGGCACCGCCACCGACGACCAGGATCTCCACGGGCGCCGAGCCTACCCAGCGGTGCGGCGGCGCGGCCTGGCGCGCTCGCCGAGCGGGAGCAGTCCTCAGGCCTCCGCGCCGGTCTCCGGCGCCGCGGCTGCGTCGTCGGCCGCACTCCCGACCAGCGGGAGCACGTCGAAGTAGACGCGCGTGCGACGCCGGCCCTCCCGCTCGCCCGCCGCCTTGCGCGCCTTCGCCCGCTCGACGTGCTCGTGGAGCAGCGACTCGACGGCGTTGATCAGCTCCCCGGCCTCCGCGGAGGTCAGCTCGACGGTCGAGCTGTCCAGGGTCGTGTCGAGCAGGTCGAACGGGACCCGCCCGGACATCACCGAGTCGGCGAACTGCCGCAGCACGCGCCCCCGCTCGGCGATGCTCTGCTCGAGCACGGTCCACATCGCGATCTCGGTCGCCGGGTCGCGGACCATCGCGTCCGGGTCGACCGAGAACCCGATCGACCGCCACCAGCGCTCGCGTCCGCCGGTGTGCTCCGGGTCGTCCTCGACGAAGCCGTGCCGTTCGAGCTGGCGCAGGTGGTAGCTCGTCTGCCCGCTGCTCTCGCCGAGCCGCTTGGCGAGCTGGGTCGCCGTGGCCGGGCCGTGCTCGCTGAGGGCCGAGTACATCGCCATGCGCAGCGGGTGCGTGAACGCCTTGAGGTCGTCGGGGTTCAGCGGCCGGGCACGGAAACGTCCCTCGGCGCTCTCCGGCGTCTCCTCGGAGGTGTTCGCCCCGGCGTCACCGGTGCTCTTGCCATCAGCCATGTGCAGAGATACCTTTGCAGAGGTTTCTTTGCAAAGACTTCCTTGCAAAGATGGCATCAGGGTAGCGGCGTGGAGGACACATGCGAGCGCAGGACGACACACCAGGCGCCATCACGCCACCGCCCGTTGTGGTGGACGAGGCGCGGCCAACCCTCGGGGCGGCAGTCGTCGAGACTCCCGCCCCGCTCGGCAGCCGGTTCACCGCGCTGCTCACCTCGACGGCGTTCGCCAACCTCGGCGACGGCGTGGTCCAGACCGGCGCGCCGCTCATCGCCGTCACCCTCACCCGGTCCCCTGCCGAGGTCTCGCTGCTGGCCGCCGCGGCGTGGCTGCCGTGGCTCGTGCTCGGCATCCCGGGCGGCGCGCTCATCGACCGTTCCGACCGTCGCCACGCACAGATGTCCGCGCTCGTCGGCCGCGCCCTGCTGCTGGGCGCCGGTGCCGTGCTCGCCGCCACCGACCGCCTCACGATGCCGATCCTGCTCGCCCTCACGCTGGTGTACGGCGTCACCGCCGTCGTCGCCGAGCTGGGCGAGGCGGCGATCGTGCCCGACCTCGTCGGGCGCGACCAGCTGCAGAAGGCCAACGGCCGCGTGCTGGCCACCCAGCAGGTCGCCAACGCGTTCCTCGGCGCACCCGCCGCCGGGTTCCTGCTCACCCTCGGCACCTGGTTCGTCCTCGGCGTCCCGGCGGCGCTCGGCGTGGGCGCCGCGCTCGCCCTGCTGGTCGGAGTCCCCGGCCGGTTCCGGCACGGCCCGACGAGCGACGGCCCGCGCGCCTCCGCACACTCCGAGGTGCGCGAGGGACTGTCGTTCCTGTTCCGGCACCCCGTGCTCGGCCCGATGCAGTGGGCGGGAGCGATCTTCAACATGGGCAGCACCGCGTACATGGCGGTGCTGGTGCTGTGGATGGTCGGCGAGGGCTCGCGGATGGGCCTGCAGCCGCAGCACTACACGCTGCTCATGACCCTGTTCGCCGTCGGCGCCGTCGTCGGGTCGATCGTCGCCGAGCGCGTCATCCACCGCGTCGGCGAGGTGCGGATGCTCGTCGTCTGCTTCGTCGCCGACAGCCTGCTGCTGCTCGTGCCGCTGCTGTGGCCGTACGTCGGCCCGGTCGCCGCCGCGCTGGTGGTGATGGGCGCCACCGGCAACGTCGGCAACGTCATCACCCAGTCGGTGCGCCAGCGGCTGGTGCCGCGCGCGATGCTCGGCCGGGTCACCGGTGCCGGCCGCGCCATCTCCTACGGGCTGATGCCGCTCGGCGCGGTCGTCGGCGGCGGCGTCGGCGAGGCGTTCGGCCTGCCGGCCTCGCTGCTCACCGGCATGCTGCTGTGCCTGGCCTCGGCGACCTTCCTCGCGCTGCGGGTGCACCAGCGCACCGTCGACGCCAACGAGCTGCCCGACGAGGCGCTCAGTCCAGCAGCTGGTGCCTGACGATCGTCGCCTCGCGCCCCGGCCCGACGCCGATCGACGACACCCGCACGCCGCTGACCTCCTCCAGCCGCAGCAGGTAGCGCTGCGCCGCGGCCGGCAGGTCCTCGAACGTCCGCGCCGACGAGATGTCCTCGGTCCAGCCGTCCAGGTACTCGTAGACCGGGCGGGCGTGGTGGAAGTCCGACTGGTCGAACGGCATCTCGTCGTGCCGCGTGCCGTCGACGTCGTAGGCGACGCAGACCGGGATCTTCTCCCAGCCGGTCAGCACGTCGAGCTTGGTGACCACCAGGTCGGTCAGCCCGTTCACGCGCGCCGCGTACCGGACCACGACCGCGTCGTACCAGCCGGTGCGCCGCGGCCGGCCGGTCGTCGTGCCGTACTCGCCGCCCGCCTCGCGCAGCCGGTCGCCGTCGGCGTCGAGCAGCTCGGTGGGGAACGGCCCCTCGCCGACGCGCGTGGTGTACGCCTTGGCGACCGCCACCACCCGGTCGATCCTCGTCGGGCCCACGCCGGACCCGGTGCAGGCGCCGCCCGCGGTGGCCGACGAGGACGTGACGAACGGGTACGTCCCGTGGTCGACGTCCAGCATCGTCGCCTGGCCCGCCTCGAACACGATGGTCCGGCCCTCGTCGAGCGCCTGGTTGAGCACCAGGGGCGTGTCCGCGACATGCGGGCGGAGCCGCTCGGCGAAGCGCAGCAGCTCGTCGACCGTCTCCTCGACCGTCACCGCGCGCCGGTTGTAGATCTTGACGAGCATCTGGTTCTTCGTCGCGAGCGCGCCCTCGACCTTCTGGCGCAGGATCGACTCGTCGAACAGGTCCTGGATCCGGATGCCGATGCGGTTGATCTTGTCCGCGTACGTCGGGCCGATCCCCCGGCCTGTCGTGCCGATGCGACGCGACCCGAGGAAGCGCTCGGTCACCTTGTCGATGGTCCGGTTGTAGGGCGCGATGACGTGGGCGGCCGACGAGACGAGCAGGCCCGACGTGTCGACGCCACGTGCCTCGAGAGCGTCGATCTCCCCGAACAGCACCTCGAGGTCGACGACGACCCCGTTGCCGATCACCGGCACGACACCGGGGGTGAGGATGCCCGAGGGGATGAGGTGCAACGCGTACTTCTCGCCACCGACCACCACCGTGTGGCCTGCGTTGTTGCCGCCGTTGAACTTCACGACGTAGTCGGTACGGTCGCCGAGCTGGTCGGTCGCCTTGCCCTTGCCCTCGTCGCCCCACTGGGCGCCGAGCACCACGACGGCGGGCATGTCAGTCCCCACTTCTCCGCTGCCCGTTCCGGCCAGTGGCGCCGGGGCAGCACGCCGGCGCACCGCACGAGGCTAGCCCAGGGCCACCAGGGTGAGGGTGTTGACCTGCGCCGTCACGCGTCCCTACGGTTCACCCGTCCGGAACCCGCGGAGGGGGGCCCCGTGCTCGAGAACGGCGAACCTGGCGTGCGCGCCCCCGGTGAACCCGGCGCAGTCCAGGTGCTCGTCGGCACGCAGGCGGTGCGGATCGTGCTGTCCGGCGACGTCGACTCCGACCTGGGGGACGACCTCATGGAGGCGACCGCCGAGGCCGAGCGCCACGACGACCTGCCGATCGAGGTGGACGCCCACCACGTCACGTTCATGGACTCCGCCGGCGTCGCGTTCCTCGCCCGGCTGTCCATCCGCAGCAAGCACCGCGTCACGCTGCTGCGCGTCCCGCCGACGGTGAAGTTCCTGCTCGACGTCACCCGCATCGGAGAGCTCGTCGACGTCGCCACGGACGACGAGGCCGCCCCCTTCCGTCCCGTGGCGGGGACGGACGAGGGCGGCCCGGGCGTCGCGGAGAGCTAGCCGATCATCCGGCCGGCCGAGCCGAGCTGCTGCGCGGCCTCGACGATGCGGGCGGCCATGCCGCCCTCGGCCAGCTTGCCCCAGGCGCGCGGGTCGTACGCCTTCTTGTTGCCGACCTCGCCGTCGATCTTCAGCACGCCGTCGTAGCTCTTGAACATGTGGTCCACCACCGGGCGCGTGAACGCGTACTGGGTGTCGGTGTCGATGTTCATCTTGATGACGCCGTTGGCCACCGCCTCGGCGATCTCGTCGGCCGTCGAGCCCGAGCCGCCGTGGAAGACGAGGTCGAACGGGTCGGCCTTGCCGACCTTCTCGCCGACGACCTTCTGGATGTCGCCGAGGATCGACGGGCGCAGCTTGACCGCGCCCGGCTTGTAGACGCCGTGCACGTTGCCGAACGTCAGGGCCGTCAGGTAGCGGCCCTTCTCGCCGGTGCCGAGCGCCTCGACGGTCTTCAGGCCGTCCTCCGGCGTGGTGTACAGCTTCTCGTTGATCTCGGCCGCGTGGCCGTCCTCCTCGCCGCCGACGACGCCGATCTCGATCTCGAGGATGGTGCGGGCCGCCTGCGACAGCTCGAGCAGCTCGGCCGCGATGACGAGGTTCTCCGCCAGCGGGACCGTCGAGCCGTCGAACATGTGCGACTGGAACGTCGGCTCCTCACCGCGCTTGACCTGCTCCACCTCGAGCGCCAGCAGCGGGCGCACCCAGCTGTCGAGGTTCTGCTTGGTGCAGTGGTCGGTGTGCAGGGCGACGGTCACCGGGTAGTTCTTGGCGACCTCGCGGGCGTAGGCGGCAAGCGCCAGCGAGCCGGCGACGCGGTCCTTGACCGTCGAGCCCGAGGCGTACTCGGCACCGCCGACCGACACCTGGATGATCCCGTCGCTCTGCGCCTCGGCGAAGCCCTGCAGGGCTGCGGTGACGGTCTGGGACGACGTGACGTTGACGGCGGGGTACGCGAACTTGCCGGCCTTGGCCCGGTCGATCAGCGCGGCGTACACCTCGGGCGTTGCGATGGGCATCGCAGCTTCTCCTGTGTGTGGTCGGGGGATGTTCGCCCCGATCCTTCCACGGTTCCGACACAGGCGGCCCGGGACGTCGGGACCGTGCGGTCGCCTACCCTGGTCGGCGTGCTGCTGACCGCCGCCCACACCGGCTTCCTCGACCCCACGCCGATCATCGACCACCTCGGCACCTGGGCGCTGCTCGGCGTGATGGCGATGGTGTTCGTCGAGGTCGGGCTGCTGTTCCCGATCCTGCCCGGCGACTCGCTGCTGTTCACCGCCGGCGCGATCGCGGCCCAGCCGGGCTCGCACCTGCCCCCGGTCGGCTGGCTGTCGCTCATCCTCGTCGTCACCGCGTTCGCCGGGACGCAGACCGGCTACCTGCTGGGACGCGTCATCGGCAACCGGCTGTTCGACCGCCCGGACGGGCGGATCTTCAAGCGCAGGTACATCGACGAGACGCAGGCCTACTTCGAGAGGTACGGCGGCCGGACGCTGGTGGTGGCGCAGTTCATCCCGTTCGTGCGCACCTACGCGGCGGCGGTCGCCGGCGTGGTGCGGATGCCGTACTCGCACTTCGTGCGGTTCAACGCGGTCGGGGTCGTGCTCTGGGCCGGCGGGGTGACCTGGCTCGGGTACGCCCTCGGCGGCGTCCCGTTCGTCAAGAACAACATCGAGGCGCTGCTCGTCCTCGTCGTCCTGATCTCGGTGGCACCGATGCTCGTCGAGGCGATCCGCCGGCGGCGCCAGGCTCGTCGGGCGGCCGGCGAGGCCCCGACGCCCCCGGAGCCCACCGCCGCACTCGACGCCTGAGGCGCTTCCCGCGCTCGCCCGGCGAGCGTCCGACGAGCGCCTGACCAGGTCAGAGGCCCTTCGTCCCGTGTCGTTACCGACCGGTACAGGTCATCCTGGGGCATGCGTCCGAGCGAGCTGGCTCAGGTGCTGCGGGGGGCGAACCCGTGGTGGTCACGTCACCACCGGGTGACGTGGGTCGCCAGCGACCCCGAGCTCGAGCAGCGCGAGCACCACGAGTGGGTCCCCGCGACCAAGGCTGCCCGCACCGCGCTCGCCGAGGTCGGCCCCACGCTGCGCGCCGGGACGGCCACCGTGCTCGTCGGCCCCCGGGGGGTGGGGAAGACGACCGCCGCGAAGGACGTCGTGCTGCGCGTGCTGTCCGACCTGCAGGTGGACCCGCGCGCCATCCTCTGGGTGCCGGTGGAGCCGGGGCCTGAGCAGCCGGAGCGGGACCCGCTCGAGCCGTGCGACCTCGACAACGCCCTGCGCCGCCCCACCCGCGTCGGCGCCCCCGCCTGCGACGGCCCGCGGCTCATCGTGCTCGACGAGGCGTCGGCCTCTGAGGACTGGATCGAGACCGTCGCCGCCGGTGCCCCGAACGCCCACCTGCTGGTCACCGCCTCGGTGGCCGGTGCGGTGGTCGAGGACCTGCCGTCCCGCTACCCCGGCCGGATGACGGTGCGCCACCTGCACCCCGCCACCCTCGCGGACCTGCTGCTGGCCCAGCCGGGCGCCGACGCGGAGACGCTCCGCAGGTCGTACCTCGAGCACGGCGGCTACCCGCGGGCCCTCGCCGAGTTCCGCGACCTGGGGCAGGTGAGCCACGGGTTCGTCGAGATGCTCGAGGAGGGCCTGTTCAAGGACATCGGCGTGTTCGCACTGCACCCGGTGCGGCTCGACGAGGTGATCACCGCGCTGTGCCGGACCTCGGGGCGGTTCATCGAGCCGGCGCCGCTCGCCGCGGCACTCGGCATGTCCACCGCGGAGGTCGGGGAGCTGCTGGAGCGGATGGCGGACGCCGGGATCATCGACCCCCGGCGCGGGCTCGTCGACCCGCTGCTGCACCAGCTGCCGACGCTGCGCGACCCGAGCGTGCCGGCGCCGGACGCACGGCACGTCGCGTCGTTCAGCCTCTGAGCGACCTCAGAACGAGACCTGCGGCGCCTGGCGGACCTGCGGGTCGTCGGCCTCGAAGTACTCGGCACGCGTGAAGCCGAACATGCCCGCGATGATGTTGGACGGGAACGTCTCGGTCTTCGTGTTGAGCTCGCGGACGTTGGCGTTGTAGAAGCGGCGGCCGGCAGCGATCCGGTCCTCGGTGTTGGACAGCTCGGACTGCAGCTGCTGGAAGTTCTCGCTCGCGCGCAGCGTCGGGTAGTTCTCCGCGACGGCGAACAGCCGGCCGAGCGCCTGGGTCAGCACGTTCTCCTGCTGCGCCTGCGCGGCCGGGCCGGTGCCCGGCTGCGACGCGGCGGCGCGGGCCGCGGTCACCGCCTCGAACACCTCGCGCTCGTGGGCGGCGTAGCCCTTGACGGTCTCGACGAGGTTGGGGATCAGGTCGTGCCGGCGCTGCAGCTCGGTGTCGATCTGGCGCCAGGCCTCCTGCACCAGGTTCCGCAGCCGGACCAGGCCGTTGTACTGCGCGACGGCCCACAGCAGGATCAGGACGACGAGCGCGACGATCACGATCAGGGCGATGGTGCCACCGGACACGGGACTGGCCTTCCTTCGGGCGGAACGGTCAAGGCATCGTAGCGAGCGGCCTGCTCAGCGGTCAGGGTCGGGGAAGGGCCCGTACCCGTAGTCCTGCCAGACGAACTGCGGCACGGAGCCGACGACCGCGGACAGCACCGACAGTCGCGCTGCCAGCGTGTCGAGGTCGGTGACGCCGGCCCGCCACGACAGCACCCAGTCGCCGTCGATGCGCCAGGCGACCTCGCGGGCGTCGGGCCGCAGCAGCCGCTCCATCAGCAGCGGCTGGATGATCGCGTGCGCGGCGCGCTCGTCGCACGCCTGGACGCGGTACGCCCGGTTGAACGCCTCCGACTCGAAGCGCATGTCCTGCGCTCCGAGCGCGGTCTCCGTTCGCGAG
Organism: uncultured Cellulomonas sp.; assembly: GCA_964521875.1. Classification (GTDB taxonomy): domain Bacteria; phylum Actinomycetota; class Actinomycetes; order Actinomycetales; family Cellulomonadaceae; genus Cellulomonas. Next base: position 14,448 of record CAZFTZ010000170.1, read on the forward strand.
GCCAGCCCCTCGGGCACCACCTCGACCACCGGCAGGCACTGCGGCAGCCGTATCGCGACGACGTGGAACCGGTACACCGCTGCGCCCTGGCCCGCCCGCTGCTGGAACTCGTAGAGGAACGACGCCGACTCCCGGCCGGCGAACGTGCCACGCAGCACCTCGGTGACGCTCCGGCTCTCGCCGGTGCCGAACGGGAACCGGAACGAGATGTTGAGCAGCGACGGGTCCTCCGGCCAGTACGTCCAGCCCGGCGTGGCGGCGGCCCACTCCGCGAGCCGACGACGACGGCCGGACGTGCGCCACGCGGCGAACCCCGCGGCGACGACGACGAGCGCGAGCAGCGGCAGGACGGAGCGGTTCGGGCCGAGCCACGCCGCAAGCCCGAACAGGCCGGCCGCCCCGGCGCCGAGCCAGGTGTACCAGGACCTCATCGCAGCCCCCGGCGCCGGTCGGCGCACGATGCCGACGGGCGTGGTGGAGCCAGCCGTCTCGTCGTGCTCCCCCCGCTCACATCCCGATCATCGACACGTGAGACGCGCGCGTTGAGCCGCGGCTCAGGCCAGCCCGAGGTCGGCCAGGCCGTACAGGTAGTGGTACGGCAGGCCGAGCGCCTCGATCTTCTCCTTGGCGCCGGTGTCGCGGTCGACGAGCACGGCGACGGCCAGCACGTTCCCGCCGGCCTCGCGCACCGCCTCGACGGCGGTGAGCACGGAGCCGCCGGTGGTCGAGGTGTCCTCGACGACGACGACGCGCCGGCCGGAGACGTCCGGGCCCTCGATCCGGCGCTGCAGGCCGTGCTGCTTCGCCTCCTTGCGCACGACGAACGCGTCGAGGTCCAGGCCGCGGGAGGCGGCGGCGTGCAGCAGCGCGCCGGCGACCGGGTCGGCGCCCATCGTCAGGCCGCCGACGGCGTCGATCTCGCCGGGGCCGAGCCCCACCTCCTCGAGACGGTCGAGCAGCACGTGCCCGACGAGCGGGGCCGCCTCGTGGTGCAGCGTGATACGCCGCAGGTCGACGTAGTAGTCGGCCTCCCGGCCGGAGGCCAGGGTGACGCTGCCGCGCACGACGGCCAGCTCGGTGATGAGGTCGCGCAGGCGCTCGCGGGTGTCGGTCACGGCGGCAGGGTACCGGGCGGGTGCGACGCGTCAGGCGGTGCGCTCGTCGGGCGCGGCCTCGTCGGACGCCCGGCCCGACGAGTGCTCGTCGTGCGCTGCCTCGACCTCGCGCCGGTACCGGCCGAACGCGCGGATCGCCCAGCGGGGCGCGACCCGCGCGGTGCCGGCCACCACCTTGTAGCGCAGGCTCGGCGTGGAGATCACCGCGCCGCGGCGGACGGCCGCGAGAGCCTCGGCGACGACGTCCTCCGGGTTGAGGAACGTCACCCCGGGCCACATCGACGTGTCGACGCCGCCGCGCTGGTGGAACTCGGTGTGCACGAAGCCTGGGCACAGCGCCGTCGCCGTGACGCTGGTGCCCTTGAGCTCCACCGACAGACCCTCGGTGAACGTGCGCACCCAGGCCTTGTGCGCCGAGTAGGTGCCGGAGGCGATGAGCGCCGCCGTCGACGCGACGTTGAGGATCGCCCCGCGGCCACGGGAGACCATGGCGCCCGCCGCCGCGTGGGACAGCACCATCACCGCGCGGACCATGACGTCGAGCGCGTTCTCCTCGCGTGCCAGGTCACCGCCGACGAAGGGCTGGGCGACGGCGAAGCCCGCGTTGTTGACGAGCAGGCCGACGGGGCGGATCGGGTGCTGCAGCCGCTCGACCAGAGGGTCGAGCTGGGCGCGGTCACCCAGGTCCGCGACGATCACCTCGGTGCGCACCCCGGCGGCCGCCTCGAGCTGACCGGCGAGGCGGTGCAGGCGGTCGCCGTCGCGGGCGACGAGCACCACGTCGTGCCGTGCGGTCGCCAGCTGCCATGCGAACTCGAGTCCGAGGCCGGCGCTCGCGCCGGTGACGAGTGCGGTACCCATGGGGCCCACCCTACGGATCGTCGGTCACGGCTGTGGAGGGGCGCACCCTGTGCGTCGGTGGTGTTCCGTACCCTGGCCGCGTGCCGCCCACCACGCTCGCCCCGCAGCAGGTGCTGCGCACCGTCTTCGGGTACGACGAGTTCCGCGGCTTCCAGGGCGAGGTGATCGACCACGTCGTCGGCGGTGGCGACGCCGTGGTGCTGATGCCGACCGGCGGCGGCAAGTCGCTGTGCTACCAGATCCCGTCCCTGGTGAGGGACGGGACCGGGATCGTCGTGTCCCCCTTGATCGCCCTGATGCACGACCAGGTGGACGCGCTCGGTGCCGTGGGCGTGCGCGCCGGGTACCTCAACTCCACGCAGGGGTACGACGAGCGCACGACGACCGAGCGCGCCTACCTCGCCGGCGAGCTGGACCTGCTCTACCTCGCCCCGGAACGGCTGCTGGCGCCGGAGACGCTCGACCTGCTGGGACGCGGCAGGCCGGCGCTGTTCGCGATCGACGAGGCGCACTGCGTCTCGCAGTGGGGGCACGACTTCCGGCCGGAGTACCTGCGCCTGTCCGTGCTGCACGGGCGGTGGCCGGACGTGCCGCGGATCGCGCTGACCGCCACCGCGACCGCCGCGACGCACGCGGAGATCCGGGCCCGGCTGGCACTGGCGGGCGCGCGCGACTTCGTCGCCAGCTTCGACCGGCCGAACATCCAGTACCGGATCGTCCCGAAGGACAACCCGCGGGCCCAGCTGCTCACGCTGCTGCGCGAGGAGCACCCCGGCGACGCCGGGATCGTCTACTGCCTGACCCGCGCCTCGGTCGACGACACCGCGATCTGGCTCGTCGGGCAGGGCATCGACGCGCTGCCGTACCACGCCGGCCTGGACCGGTCGGTGCGCGCCCGCAACCAGGCGAGGTTCGCGCGCGAGGACGGCGTGGTCATGGTGGCGACGATCGCGTTCGGGATGGGGATCGACAAGCCGGACGTGCGGTTCGTCGCGCACCTCGATCTGCCGAAGTCCGTCGAGGGCTACTACCAGGAGACCGGCCGCGCCGCGCGCGACGGGCTGCCGGCCACCGCCTGGCTGGCGTACGGGCTGGCCGACGTGGTGCAGCAGCGCCGGCTGATCGCGATGTCCGAGGGCGACGAGCAGCACAAGCGTCAGCTGACGCAGCACCTGGACGCGATGCTCGC
>CAZFTZ010000171.1:0-3548 GCA_964521875.1 uncultured Cellulomonas sp.
GTCGCCGACGGCGACGTCCTGGAGCTCCGGCACGATCCGGTCCGCCGAGTGGATGTCGCAGCCGACGAGGTTCTCCAGCTCGTCGTACGAGTAGAAGCCGCCGCGCCCCTGGCCGAGCTGGGCCACCCACGGCCATACCGCCGCCGGCGGCGCGGCGATGCCGACGGTGCGCGTGGCGACGAGGTCGGGCTTGGTCAGCAGCGCGTCGCCGGGCAGCTCGGCGTCGAGCTCGTCCTCGGTGGAGCCGAACGTCAGCATCCACGTGCGCAGCAGCGGCAGGCTCGCACCGGCCGCGAACGCCACCGCGGCGACGACGGTGCGACGCGGCGGCTTGGGCGGCGGCGGGGGGAGCAGCTCGTTCGGCCGGGGAACCAGGTCCGACGGGCGGGGCAGGCGGGCCATGCCCCGAAGTCGACCACCCGGGTCGCAGCCGCGACCTGGGCCCAACGTCCCGGCTCCGCGACCACCGGCTCAGGGCGCACGTGTGCTCGTCGGAACCACCCCCTCAGATGAGCGGCGTGGCCGCGGCCCCGACGGCTCGTCGGACCGCCGTGGCCCTCAGGCGGCCGGGGTGCCTGCCTCGATCGCCTGCCGGAGCACCCCGTCCCAGCCGCCGTCCCTGTCGACGACGAAGCAGAACTCGTTGCCCTCCGGGTCCTGCAGCACGACGAAGCCGTTGCCGTCCTCGCCGACGCGGGAGAACCCGGTGCGGCGCGCCCCGAGGGCCTCGGCCCGCTCGGCGGCGGCCAGCGCGTCGCCGACCTGCACGTCGAGGTGCAGCCGGTTCTTCGGGGACTGCTTGGGCTCCGGGACCTTCTGGAAGCCCAGCATCACCGGCGTGGCGTCGACCACCGCCCACTCCGCGTCGACCATGCCCCAGCGGGCGTCCAGCACCTGCGCCCAGAACTCGGCCAGGCCTGCCGGGTCCGCGCAGTCGAAGACGACTTCCTGCACGCGCACGTCCATGAGCGCACGGTAGCCACGCCCACCGACACGCGTCCCGGTCTTTACCGGTGGCCGGCGGGGAAGAGCATCCGCGCCAGCAGCAGCATCTCGACGAGCAGCGCGGCGAGCAGCGGCACCCAGGACCACAGCCACCCGGCCGTCAGCCCCACGGCGACCATCCCACCGAACGCGGCGAGCCAGAGCACCCCGGTGTAGAGGCCGAACCGCGCCGCCGTCGCGGGGTCCTGCGTGAACTGGTCGGGTGCGCCGGTGGCGACGTCGCGCACCCAGCCCTTGGTGCGGTTGGTCTGCGTGACGCCGAGGGTGACGAGCGCGGCGGTCGCGGCGACCGCCAGCAGGATCGCGGCCTCCAGCAGGCCGAGGCGGTCCGTGTCGCCCGCGAACAGGACGCCCAGCTCGAGGGCGAGGATCCCGGCGAGCGCGGCCGCGCCCCAGGCGGCGGCCCGCCGCAGCGGCATCGGGTAGTGGGAGGTGGTCTCCTGCAGCAACGAGACGGTGACCAGCCCGCCGCCGACGAGCGCCCCGGCGACCGCCTTGAGGACGGCGGACCCCGTCGACATCGCCACCACGTCGAGGGCGGCGAGCACCACCAGCGTCAGGGCGGTGGCAAGCATCGCGGAGAGCACCACCGCGCCGACGACGAACGCGGGCCGTGGCCGCACCCGGTGCAGCGCGACGATCCGCTCGTGCGCGGCCCAGGCCCCCGCGACCGACGAGACGGCGGCCGGCGTGGTGGCGCCCGCGGCGACCTCGGCGACGACGGCCCGCAGGTCCCCCACCTCGTCGACGGCGATGCGCACGGCGTCGTCGGGCGCGTGCCCGGTGACCTGGAGCTCGGCGATGCGCTCGACGAGGTTGGCGCGGATCTCCTCCTTGAGGTCCTGGACCTCGGGAGTCAGCTCGACCCCGGCGAAGGCCTGGTCGAGGATGCGGTGCACGTTCTGCTCGGTCACGATCGTTCGCCTTCGTGGTCCAGGAGGGTGTCGATGATCTGCTTCGTGGTGCGCCAGTCGGCGACGTTGCGGGTGTAGACGGCACGGCCGGCATCGGTGATCCGGTAGTACTTGCGCCGGCCGCCCTGCGACTCGTCGCCCCAGTACGACTCGACCAGGCCGTCGCGCTCGAGGCGGCGGAAGCTCGCGTAGAGCGTCGCCTCCTTGATCTCGTACTCCCCGCCGGTGCGGTCGCGGATCGCCTTGTGGATCTCGTAGCCGTAGCGGTCGGCGCGGCGCAGGGTGCCGAGCACGATCGTGTCGGTGTGGCCGCGCAGCAGGTCCGCCGCGAACGGGTCCGACGAGATGGCGTTGTTCTCTGGCACGCCAGGTACTGTAACAGATCAACTACTGCGCCACGCAAGTCCTCGTGGCGGCTACAGGCGGGTGGCGACCTCGCGGGCGACGAGGTCGAGGTGGTCCAGGTCGCGCTGGTCGAGGATCTGCAGGTAGACGCGCTGCACGCCCTCGCCGGCCAGCACGCCGAGGCGGTCGACGACCTCCGCCGGCGTCCCGGCCAGCCCGTGCGCCCGCAGCTCGTCGGGCCGCCTGCCGATCGCCGCCGCCCGGCGAGCGAACGTCGTCTCGTCGTGCCCGACCGCCGCCACCAGCGCCACCGACTGGACCAGCGTCGCCGGGTCCCGTCCGATCGCCTCGCACGCCGCCCTCAGCACGGCGATCCGCGGCGCGATGTCGTCGAACGCCGGGAAGCCCTGGTTGTACTCGTCGGCGAACCGGGCGGCGAGCTGCGGCGTGCGGCGCGGTCCGGACCCGCCGACGATCACCGGTACGCCCGGCCCGTCCCGCAGCGCGGACGTCTGCGCCGGCTTCGGCAGACCCGGCGCGTGCTCCAGCCGGTAGTGCGCACCGGCGAAGTCGAACGGCCCGTCCGACGCCCACAGGCCGGTGACGATCTCGAGCTGCTCGGCGAGCCGGCTGGAGCGGTCGGCAGGGAACGGGATGCCGAGGGCGCGGTGCTCGGCCTCGAACCACCCGGCGCCCAGACCCAGCTCCACGCGGCCGCCGGACATCGCGTCGACCTGCGCCACCTGGATCGCCAGCACGCTCGGGAGCCGGAAGGTGGCCGACGAGACCAGCGTGCCGAGCCGGATGCGGCTCGTCTCACGGGCCAGCCCGGCCAGCGTCACCCAGGAGTCGGTCGGGCCGGCGCCGCCGTCGCGGCCCATCGCCAGGTAGTGGTCGGAGCGGAAGAAGCCGGAGAAGCCGAGCTCCTCGGCGGCCCGGGCGATCGCGAGCTGGTCGTCGTACGTGCCGCCCTGCTGCGGCTCGGTGAAGATGCGAAGGTCCACGTCACCGATCCTGCGCCGGAACCGTGACCCGGTTCGCATCGGGTCCGGTCCGTGGGCGCCTCAGGGGTGGATCGCGTCCACCATCAGGCGGCGCCCGACGAGGGCGAACGTGCCGTCACCGAGCGGGTGCGCGTCGGCGCGCAGCTCCACCCAGCGGACGGTGTCGTGACGGTCGACGACGAGCAGGGTGGCGCGGGGGTCGAGCGCGAGGTCGTCGGTCTGCTCCTTCGTCGGGCGGACCACGACGCGGCCGGGGTCGCGGCCGCTGCCGACGACGAGC
>CAZFTZ010000172.1:0-6268 GCA_964521875.1 uncultured Cellulomonas sp.
CCGGTGCCGGCCGAGGCCGTGGCAGCGGTGTGGCCGGACGCCCGCCAGCTCGCCCGGTGCGTCGAGGCGCTGGTGGCCGACGGTCTCGTCGTCCCCCTCACCACGGCCGGCGCCCCCGCCGCCTACCGTCTCCCCTGACGCCGCTCCTCGGAATTGCCAGGCTTCGGTCGTGAATCACGACGCACACCTGGAATCCCTGCACGCGAGGGACGGTCAGACGAGCTCCAGCAGCATGCGGGTGTTGCCGAGCGTGTTCGGCTTCACCCGGGCGAGGTCGAGGAACTCGGCGACGCCGTCGTCGTGCGAGCGCAGCAGCTCGGCGTACACGTCCGGCGCCACCGGCGTGCCCTCGATGACGCGGAACCCGTGCGAGGCGAAGAACTCCACCTCGAAGGTCAGGCAGAACACGCGCGTCAGCCCGAGCCTGCGCGCCCGCTCCAGCAGCGCGGTCATCAGCGCGTGGCCGACGCCGTGCCGGCGCCGCGACGGGTCGACTGCCAGGGTGCGGATCTCGGCCAGGTCGGACCACATGACGTGCAGCGCGCCGCAGCCGATCACCGCCTCGTCCGCGACGGCGACGACGAACTCCTGCACCGCCTCGTAGTAGCCCACCCACTCCTTGGGCAGCAGGATCCGCTCGGACGCGTACGGCTCGACGAGGTCGTGGATCGCGTGCACGTCGGCGGGCAGCGCGGGGCGCACCTGCAGGTCGGGAGTCACGGGGCCCACGGTAGCCATCCGCGGGGCGCGGCCCTCACACGCCGGCGCGGGCGCGGGCGCGGCGCTGCAGCGGCACCGGCTCCACCGCGTCCAGCAGCCCGGTCGCGGTGATCTCGTCGACGACGAGGTCGGTGACGACGCCGGCGCGCAGCGCGGCCAGCAGGGGTGGCACCTTGGCGTCGCCCGCGACGATGCACACGCGACGCGGGATGCGCTGCAGCTCGACCGGGGTCGGCCCGGTCGCACGTTCGTTCAGCGAGATGTCCTGCCAGGAGCCGTCGGCGCGGAGGAACACCGTGCAGACGTCGCCGACGACGCCTTCGTCGTGCAGCACGCGGACGTCGTCCTCGTCGAGGTACCCGGCGGAGTAGACGTGCGAGGGCACCGCGCCCGCCAGCGCGCCGACGGAGAACACCGCGATGTCCGCACGTCGTTGCATGTCGAGCACGCGCCTGACCGAGCGCTCCCGCCACATCGCGGCCTTGGTGTCGGGGTAGTCGAAGAACGCCGGCACCGAGAAGTGGTGCACCGCCGCGCCGAACGCGGTGCCGAAGCTCGAGATCAGGTCCGACGCGTACTCGATGCCGGACGTGCGCATGTTCGCCGCGCCGTTCAGCTGCACCACGGCCGCGCTGCGCGTCGGCTTCGGGACGAGGTAGCGGGACACCGAGGCGAGCGTGGTGCCCCAGGCCAGGCCGAGCACCATGTCGGAGTCGAACCAGGACGAGATCAGCTTGGCCCCGGTCATCGACGCCTGCTCGAGGCGCTCCAGGTCGCTCGCCGAGTCCGGGACGGGGACGACGTAGGCCTCGACACCGAAGATCGACGTGATGGAGCGGCCCAGCCCGGGTGCACGCGTGCTCGCCGGTCGCAGCGTGATCTCGACCAGCCCGGACTGCCGCGCACGCTTGATCAGCCGTGACACCGTGGAGCGCGACGTCCCGAGGTGCCGCGCGATGACCTCCATCTTGAGGTCCTGCAGGTAGTACATCGACGCCGCGCGCAGCACGTCCTGCTGTTCCTTGCCGACGTACATGCCCACCCCCAAGGTCCCGGCTTCGCGTGCACGTTTGTGCACGGCAGTTGCGCATGCGTTCAAGCCGTGATGACGATAACCCAGCCGCCCTGAACGGGCGAGACCTGTCTAGCCCGGGAGAAGTTCACATGAGGACCGCGCCGCTGACGCCGCAGGCCCGCTCCGCCGCACTCGACGTCCTTCGGTCCAGCACGGAGCCCGGCCACGAGATCGACATCCTGGTCATCGGAGGCGGCGTCACCGGCGCCGGCATCGCGCTCGACGCGGTCTCCCGTGGCCTGTCCACCGCGATCGTCGAGGCCCAGGACTGGGCCAGCGGCACCTCGAGCCGCTCGACGAAGATGGCCCACGGCGGCCTGCGGTACCTGCAGATGTTCGACTTCCACCTGGTGCACGAGGCGCTCGTCGAGCGCAACCGGCTGCGCTCCACCATCGCGCCGCACCTGGTGCGCCCGACGCCGTTCCTGTACCCGCTGCAGCACCACGTCTGGGAGCGCGCGTACGTCGGCGCCGGCATCGCGCTGTACGACGGGCTGGCGCTGTCCACCGGGACCAAGCACTCGATCCCGTTCCACAAGCACATCTCGCACACGCGGATGGAGCAGATGTTCCCGGACTTCCGCCCCGACGTGGCCGTCGGTGCGATCCAGTACTGGGACACGATGCTCGACGACGCCCGCCTGGTGGAGACGATCGTCCGCACCGCGGTCTCCTACGGCGCGCACGCCGCCAGCCGCACCCAGGTGGTCGAGGTCGTCAAGAACGAGTCCGGCCGCGTCACCGGCGCGGTGGTGGTCGACCTGGAGACCGGGGACCGCTTCACCGTCGCGGCGAAGAACGTCATCAACGCCACCGGCGTCTGGACCGAGCAGACCGAGGCCCTCACCGGCTCCACCGGCGGCCTCAAGGTGCTCGCCTCCAAGGGCATCCACATCACCGTGCCGCGCAGCCGCATCCGTGGCGACGTCGGCCTGATCCTGCAGACCGAGAAGTCGGTGCTGTTCCTCATCCCGTGGCCGCGCTACTGGGTGATCGGCACCACGGACACCCCGTGGAAGCAGGAGCTGCGCCACCCGGTCGCCACCGGGGCGGACATCGACTACGTGATCGAGCACGCCAACACCGTGCTCAAGGAGCCGCTCACCCGCGACGACGTGCTCGGCGTGTACGCCGGCCTGCGGCCGCTGCTGCAGCCGGAGGTCAAGGAGGGCACCCAGTCGACGAAGGTGTCGCGCGAGCACACCGTCGCCTCCCCGGCGCCGGGCTTCACCGTCATCGCCGGCGGCAAGCTGACGACGTACCGCGTCATGGCGGAGGACGCCGTCGACTTCGCGCTCGGCGCCAAGGCGAAGTCCCAGCCGTCGGTGACGGCCTCCCTGCCACTGGCGGGTGCCGAGGGACTCGACGTGGTGCGCGCACAGGCCAAGACCTGGGCCGCGAAGTACGGCTGGGACGAGGGCCGCACCACCCACCTGCTGGACCGCTACGGCTCGCTGCTGCCCGAGCTCGTCGAGCTGGTCGAGGAGAAGCCTGACCTGGCCAAGCCCCTCGCCGGCGCCCCGGCCTACACGCGCGTGGAGGCGCTGTACGCCGCGACTCACGAGGGTGCGCTGCACCTCGACGACATCCTCATGCACCGGACCCGGCTCAACTACGAGCAGAAGGACAAGGGGCTCGGCGCGCTCGAGGAGATCGCCGACCTCGTCGCCCCCGTCCTCGGATGGGACGAAAAGGCCCGTGAGCGGGAGCTCCAGGCGTACCGTGAGCGCGTCGAGGCCGAGGAGGCCGCGGCGCAGGAAGGCGATGACGCCTCCGCCGAGGCCGTTCGCCTGAAGGCAACAGACCTCACCCCGATGCCCGCCGTCGGGGAAGGGGCCGGTACTGGGGGTACCGGCCGCTAGACCCTCGCGGCGCAGGCGCCGCGAGGAGCACGTGACAACGAAGTCCCGTCACAAACGAAAGTGGGTAGACCGTGGGTCAAGCTTTTGTTTCCGAGATCGTTGGCACCGCGATCCTGGTCCTTCTCGGTACCGGCGTGGTCGCCAACGTCATCCTCCCCAAGAACAAGGGGTTCAACTCCGGCTGGGTCGTCATCACCTTCGGGTGGGGCCTCGCTGTCATGGCCGGTGTGTACGCGTCCTTCAAGTCCGGCGCGCACCTCAACCCGGCCGTCACGATCGGCCTGTTCGTCGACCACCCGAACACGGCGGACGCGTTCGCCACGGGTGTCGAGTCGAGCTTCGCCAACATGGTGCTGTACTGGCTGGCCCAGCTGATCGGCGCCTTCCTGGGCGCCGTCCTCACCTGGCTGGCGTACAAGAAGCACTTCGACGACGCCGAGGGGGACCCGGGCGCCAAGCTCGGCACCTTCTCGACCGGTCCCGCGATCCGTTCCTACGCATGGAACTTCATCACTGAGGTCATCGGCACCTTCGTCCTGGTGTTCATCATCCTGACCTTCGGGAAGAACCCGGCCCAGCTCGGCCCGCTCCCGGTGGCCCTCCTGGTCGTCGGCATCGGCATGAGCCTCGGTGGCCCGACCGGGTACGCCATCAACCCCGCTCGTGACCTCGGTCCGCGCATCGCTCACGCGGTGCTCCCGATCCCGAACAAGGGCACGAGCGACTGGGCGTACTCCTGGGTCCCGGTGTTCGGCCCGCTGGTCGGTGGCGTGATCGCCGGCCTCTTCGGTCACTGGTACGTCGGCTGAGTAGTTCCGCTCCCCCAGCAATCCCCCAGCAGTAACCGCAGGCTGCCCGACGAAGGCGACGGCCTGCACCAGACTCCCGGCGGCGCGCCGCGCCCACCGCGACGACGCGCCGCCGGGACGTCCACACTTCCTCACGACTCACCAAGGAGTCCTTGCCATGCCCGAAAAGTACGTGCTCGCAGTCGACCAGGGCACCACGTCGTCCCGCGCGATCATCTTCAACCACTCCGGCCGGATCGTCTCCGTCGGCCAGAAGGAGCACGAGCAGATCTTCCCGCGTGCCGGCTGGGTGGAGCACAACCCCGTCGAGATCTGGGACAACATCCGTGAGGTGGTCGCGATCGCCCTCGCGAACGCCAACCTCACCCACGAGGACATCGCCGCCGTCGGCATCACCAACCAGCGCGAGACCGCGGTGGTCTGGGACAAGACGACGGGACAGCCGGTCTACAACGCGATCGTCTGGCAGGACACCCGCACCGCGAAGATCATCGAGGACCTCGGCGCCCTCGGTGGCGGCCAGGACCGCTACAAGGACCGCGTCGGCCTGCCGCTGGCGACCTACTTCTCCGGCCCGAAGATCAAGTGGATCCTCGACAACGTCGAGGGCGCCCGCGCCAAGGCCGAGGCCGGCGACCTGCTGTTCGGCAACACCGACACGTGGACCATCTGGAACATGACCGGCGGCGTCGAGGGCGGCGTGCACGTCACGGACGTCACCAACGCCTCGCGCACCATGCTCATGGACCTCACCACGCTGTCGTGGGACGCCGAGATCGCCGCCGACATGGGCATCCCGCTGTCCATGCTGCCGACGATCAAGTCGTCGTCCGAGGTGTACGGCACCGGCCGTCAGGGTGGCCTGCTGCCCGGCGTCCCGATCGCCGGCGACCTCGGCGACCAGCAGGCCGCGACGTTCGGCCAGGCGTGCTTCGAGCCCGGTAACGCGAAGAACACCTACGGCACCGGCAACTTCATGCTCCTCAACACGGGCACGTCGCCGGTCCCGTCGAAGAACGGCCTGCTCACCACCCTCTGCTACAAGATCGGCGACAAGCCGGCCGTGTACGCGCTCGAGGGCTCGATCGCCGTCACCGGCTCACTGGTGCAGTGGCTGCGCGACAACCTGGGCATCATCTCCTCCGCCCCGGAGATCGAGACGCTGGCCAAGACGGTCGAGGACAACGGCGGCGCGTACTTCGTGCCGGCGTTCTCCGGCCTGTTCGCGCCGTACTGGAAGGCGGACGCGCGCGGCGCGCTCGTCGGCCTCACCCGGTACGTCAACAAGGGCCACATCGCCCGGGCCGTCCTCGAGGCGACCGCCTTCCAGACCCGCGAGGTCCTCGACGCCATGAACGCCGACTCCGGCGTGGCGCTCACCGAGCTCAAGGTCGACGGCGGCATGATCGCCAACGAGACGCTCATGCAGTTCCAGGCCGACATCCTCGGCGTCCCGGTCGTCCGGCCGGTCGTCGCGGAGACCACCGCCCTCGGCGCGGCCTACGCGGCCGGCATCGCGGTCGGGTTCTGGGGCGGCGAGCAGGACGTCATCGACAACTGGGCCGAGGACAAGCGGTGGAACCCGCAGCTCGACTCGGCCGAGCGCGACCGGACGTACCGGCTGTGGAAGAAGGCCGTCACGAAGACCTTCGACTGGGTCGACGACGACGTGAAGTGACTCACGGTCCCGCCTGACCTCCACAGGGAGGGCGGACGACGAGGGCCGGGTGGCCGCCGGGGGACGGCGCCCGGCCCTCGTCGTGCCCGGGGCTCCTCGCCCACCGCGGCGTCCGAAGGAACCC
>CAZFTZ010000173.1:0-4205 GCA_964521875.1 uncultured Cellulomonas sp.
GCCTGCTGCATGTTGTGCGTGACGATAACGATCGTGTAGCTCGCCTTGAGCTCGGCGATGAGGTCCTCGATCGCCAGCGTGGAGATCGGGTCGAGGGCCGAGCAGGGCTCGTCCATGAGGAGCACCTGCGGCTTGACCGCGATCGCGCGGGCGATGCACAGCCGCTGCTGCTGACCGCCGGAGAGGCCGGACCCCGGCCGGTGCAGCCGGTCCTTGACCTCCTTCCAGAGGTTGGCGCCGACGAGGGCCTGCTCGACGAGGTCGTCGGCCTGCGACTTGGGCAGCCGCTTGTTGTTCAGGCGCACGCCGGCCAGCACGTTCTCGGCGATCGACATCGTCGGGAACGGGTTGGGGCGCTGGAACACCATGCCGATCTGGCGGCGCACCGCGACCGGGTCGACGTCGGGTCCGTACAGGTCGATGCCGTCCATCGCGACGGTGCCCTCGACGCGGGCGCCCGGGATCACCTCGTGCATCCGGTTGATCGAGCGCAGGAACGTCGACTTGCCGCAGCCCGACGGTCCGATGAGTGCGGTGACCGAGCGCGGCTCGATCGACATGTTGACGCCGGCGACCGCGAGGAAGTCGCCGTAGTAGATGTTGAGGTCCTTGGCGTCGATGCGCTGTGCCATGTCCGGGACTCCTTCGGGTGGCGGGGCGTCAGGCCCGGGTCTTGGGCGCGAAGAACCGGGTCACCAGGCGCGCCACGAGGTTGAGCAGCATCACGACGATGATCAGTGTGAGGGCCGCGGTCCAGGCGCGGTCGTGGTTGATCGTCGGAATGCAGGACGTGTCGCCCGCCTGGCAGGGCACCAGGCCGGCGGAGTACTGGGAGTAGACGTACACCGGCAGCGTCATCATGTTCCCGCTGAACAGGTTCCGGTTGATCGACGTGGTGAAGCCCACCGTGAGGATCAGCGGCGCCGTCTCGCCGATGACGCGCGCGATGGCGATCATCACACCGGTGGTCAGACCCGCGATCGCGGTGCGCAGCACCACCTTGACGATGGTGAGCCACTTCGGCACGCCGAGCGCGTAGGAGGCCTCGCGCAGCTCGTTCGGCACCAGCCGCAGCATCTCCTCCGACGAGCGGATCACCACCGGGATCATCAGTACCGACAGCGCGACCGCGCCGGCGAACCCGCTGCGCGCGTGCTGCCCGCCGACCACCAGGAAGAACAGCGCGAACGCGAACAGGCCGGCCACGATCGACGGGATGCCCGTCATGACGTCGACGAAGAACGTCACCGCGCGCGCCAGGTGGCCGCTGCCGTACTCGACCAGGTAGATCGCGGTGAGCAGGCCGATCGGCACCGAGATCAGCGTCGCGAGCAGCGTGATGAGGACGGTGCCGAGGATCGCGTGGTAGGCACCGCCGGCGTCCGCGCCACCGACGACGTTGCGCATCGAGTGGGTGAGGAAGTCCAGGTCGAAGCGACCCAGGCCCTCCGCGAGCACCGACCAGACGAGCGAGACGAGCGGGATGACCGCGAGCAGGAACGCGAGGTAGACGAGCACGCGCATCGTGACGTCCTTGCGCCGGCGGCGCGCGTCGACGCTCGACAGCGCCTGGCGCAGCGAGTCGACGCCGGTGTCCGGCGCGAGCGGGGCGGAAGCGGTGGCCATGTCAGTTCGCTCCCGAGAAGTCCTTGCGGCGCGCGACGATCCAGCGCGCCAGCATGTTGACCAGCAGGGTGATGAGGAACAGCGCAAGGCCGGTGGCGACGAGCGTCGAGCGGCCGATGTCGTCGGCGTCGTTGAACCTCGCGGCGATGTTCGCGGCGATGGTCTGCTGCTGGCTGGCGACGAGCAGCTTCCACGAGTAGAGGAACCCCGGGGACAGGATCATCAGGACGGCCATCGTCTCGCCGAGCGCGCGGCCCAGGCCGAGCATCGAGGCGGAGATCACGCCGGAGCGGCCGAACGGCAGCACGGCCATCCGGACCAGCTCCCAGCGGGTGGCGCCGAGGGCGAGGGCCGCCTCCTCGTGCAGCCGGGGCGTCTGGAGGAACACCTCGCGGCAGACGGCGGTGATGATCGGCAGGATCATCACCGCGAGCACCACCGAGGCCGTCATCAGCACGCGCGGCGGGTTCGACGCGTTGCCCTGGGCATCGCCGGCGAACAGCGGGATCCAGCCGAGCCAGCGGACCAGGAACTGCCACACGCCGCGCACGTGGGGGGCGAACACCAGCACGCCCCACAGGCCGAAGACCACCGACGGGATGGCGGCCAGCAGGTCGATGAGGTAGCCGAGCACGTTCGCCAGCCGGCGCGGTGCGTAGTGCGAGATGAACAGCGCGATGCCGACCGAGACGGGCACCGCGATGGCGAGCGCGACGACGGCCGCCAGGATGGTGCCGAAGATCAGCGGCCCGACGAGCGACCACAGGTTCCCACCCTGGGGGATCCAGGTGACCTTCGAGGCGATGTCCTTCTCCCGCAGCGCGGGCAGGCCCTGGATGACGAGGAAGGCCGCCACCGCGGCCAGCACGACGAGGATCAGCACCCCCGCCCCGACGGACAGCCACCGGAAGCCACGGTCGAAACCACGGTCGGTGTGCTTGCGGCGGCGCGCCGGCGCCGCCTTGGCCGGTGCCGGCGCCGGCGGGGGCGTCGCTGTCGTGGTCGAGACCACACTCACTCCTGTCGGAACGGACGCCGGTGGTGACCGGCCCTGGGGCCGGCCACCACCGGTGCGGGTGTCAGGACTGTCCTACCCCGTTCAGCCCTTGACCGTGATCGACTCGATCGCCGTGGCGATCTTCGCCTGCAGCTCGGACGCCAGCGGCGCGGAGCCCGCGCTGGTGGCGGCGGCCGACTGGCCGTCAGCGCCCGTGACGTAGCTGGCGTAGCCGGCCACCAGGTCCGCCTTGTCCTGCGTGTCGTAGGTGTCGCACACGATCAGGTAGGACAGCAGAACGGCCGGGTAGACGTCGCCGGTCAGGGTGCGGTCGAGCTTCACGACGACGTCGTTCGCCGCGCGGGTGTCGTCCAGCGGCGACTGGGCGACGATCGCGGCGGCCGCGTCGGCGGTCGGGGCGACGAAGGTGTCACCGACGCCGATCGAGACCAGGCCGAGCGACGGGTCGACGCCGGACTTGTCGGCGTAGCCGATGGTGCCGGTCGCGGACAGGATCGTCTGGACGACGCCCTGGGTGCCGTTGGCGCCCTGGCCGACCTGGACCGGGTACGTGTTGGTCACGTCGTAGGTCCACACGTCGGGAGCCAGCTGCTTGAGGGTGTCGGTGAAGTTCTTCGTCGTGCCCGAGTCGTCCGAGCGGTGCACCACCGTGATCGGGCCGGACAGCGAGGCGCCGGAGTTGTCGGCGGTGATCGCCGGGTCGTCCCACGTGGTGATGGTGCCGTTGAAGATCTTCGCGATCGTGTCCGGCGTGAGGTTGAGGCTGGTCACGCCCGGGATGTTGAAGGCGATGGCGATCGGGCTGACGTAGTTCGGCAGGTCGATGCCGGAGCCGCCGTAGCAGCGGTCCTTCGAGGACGTGAGCTCGTCGGTCGAGAGCGCCCCGTCCGAGCCGGCGAAGTCGAGCGAGCTGTCGAGGAAGCCCTTGCGGCCGGCGCCGGAGTCGCTGACGGTGTAGTTGACGGTCGCACCGGAGTTGGCGGTCTGGAACCCGGCGACCCACGCCTCCTGGGCCTTGCTCTGGGCCGACGAGCCACCACCGTTCAGCGTGCCGCTGAGGGTGACCGCGGGGGTCGTCTCCATGGCGGCGGTCGACTCACCCGAGGTGGGGGCCGCCGAGGACGGCGTGTCGCCCGAGTTGTCGTCGGACCCGCAAGCGGCCAGCGCAAGTGCGGTCAGCGCGGCCAGAGCGGCGGCGCCCACTGCGTGCGTTCGCTTCACTGTGTTCCCATCCTGTCGTCGTCGCGCCTCGACGGGCGCATGTCGTGACCCGACGCTAGGTCGACCAGGTGACCGGTCCGCTCGCTGAGGATGAACCCCAGGTGAACGGTGGGCGACGACTACGGCAAGTCAGGTAACGAAACGGCCGATGAGGGCCCTGACGCCGCTCGTCGGGCGCTACTCGGCGGAGAGCTTGTATCCCAGGCCTCGCACCGTCGTCAGCAGCCGCGGCGCCGCCGGGTCGTCCTCGATCTTCGCCCGGATCCGCTTGACGTGGACGTCGAGCGTCTTGGTGTCACCGACGTAGTCCGAGCCCCAGATGCGGTCGATCAGCTGGCCG
>CAZFTZ010000174.1:0-5740 GCA_964521875.1 uncultured Cellulomonas sp.
GGTCGCCGGCCAGGACCACCTGCTGGAGCCGGGGTCGCCCCTGCGGCGCCTCGTCGAGCCCGCGGACCCCGCCGCTGCGCGCTCCGCCCCGGCGTCCGTGGTGCTGTGGGGACCGCCGGGCACGGGCAAGACGACGCTCGCGTACCTGATCGCCGCCACCTCGGGCCGCCGCTTCGTCGAGATGTCCGCGGTGACGGCGGGGGTCAAGGAGGTCCGCGAGGTCATCGAGGACGCCCGCCGGCGGCTGGCCACGGGCGGCGCCGAGACCGTGCTGTTCGTCGACGAGGTGCACCGGTTCACCAAGGCGCAGCAGGACGCGCTGCTGCCGAGTGTCGAGAACCGCTGGGTGACGCTCGTCGCCGCCACCACCGAGAACCCGTCGTTCTCGGTCAACTCGCCGTTGCTGTCCCGCTCGCTGCTGCTCACCTTGCGTCCGCTGTCGCAGGACGACGTCCGCGGCCTGGTCCGCCGGGCGGTGGCCGACGAGCGCGGCCTGGCCGGCACGGTGACGCTCGACGACGACGCCGAGGACCACCTGCTGCGGCTGGCCGGCGGGGACGCCCGCAAGGCCCTCACCATCCTCGAGGCCGCCGCCGGCGCTGCCCTGCTCGAGCCCCACGAGAGCACGGTCGCCATCGACCTGACGACCATGGAGAAGGCGGTCGACGTCGCCGCGGTGCGCTACGACCGCGACGGTGACCAGCACTACGACGTCATCAGCGCCTTCATCAAGTCGGTGCGCGGCTCGGACGTCGACGCGGCGCTGCACTACCTCGCCCGGATGCTGGCGGCGGGGGAGGACCCGCGGTTCGTCGCCCGCCGCATCGTCATCTCCGCGGCCGAGGACGTCGGGCTCGCCGACCCCAGCGCCCTGCAGACGGCTGTCGCGGCCGCGCAGGCCGTCCAGCTGATCGGCATGCCGGAGGCCCGGATCGTGCTGGCGGAGGCCGTGGTCCACCTGGCCACGGCTCCCAAGTCGAACGCCGCCTACCTCGCCCTGGAGAAGGCCCTCGAGGACGTCCGCGCCGGCCGGCTCGGACCGGTCCCGGCGCACCTGCGGGACGCGCACTACTCCGGCGCCGCCCGGCTGGGCCACGGCAAGGGCTACGTCTACGCGCACGACGAGCCGCACGCCGTCGCCGCCCAGCAGTACCTGCCCGACGAGCTCACCGGCGCCCGGTACTACGAGCCGAACGACCGCGGCTACGAGCGGCAGGTCGCCGAGCGGCTGGAGCGCATCCGGCAGATCCTCGACGACCGCTGACGCACCGTCAGCAGCCGGACGACAGGTGGGCCTTCACCAGCCCGCCCACCTGGTGCACCAGCTCGGAGGCGTTCCAGCCGCCGCGGTGCAGCGGGTACCCGGTCACCATGAGCGTCCCGGACCAGCAGGCCCGGATCAGCACGCGGGAGCGCGTCACGTGGGTGTCCCAGGTGACGACGACGAGGCTGTCCCAGCCGTGCTCGTCGGCCACCTCGCGGATCGCCCGTGCGTCGCCCTGGGTGGTGAGCGGGTCCGGGACGACGCAGGTGACGGTGACGCCCGCCGGTGGCTCGCCGCACTGCGGCGGCTCCCCGAACGGGGTGAGCAGCAGCAGCTGGTCGCTGATCCCCTGGTCGAGCATCCGCTGCGCCAGCGCGAGGGCGGGCGCGTCCGGCTCGCCGAGCACGACGACGGCGTCGGCCCGGCTCACCGCGTCGTACCGGGGGTGTTCCACCTGCCAGGCGAGCACGCCCGCGGCCCCGACGGCGAGCAGCACCACGACGGCGACCGCTGCCAGCGCCCACCGCACGCGCCGGCCGGCACGCCGCGGCGGGGTGACCGGCTCGGGGTGCCCGCCTGCGTCCGTCATGGTGGACCGATTCTGCGTCCACGCGGCTCCCTGACGCACGTGGGAGCGGAGCGAGATTCGGAGGTGGCCGCGCCGGTCCGGTACAGTTGCGAAGCTCGTCGTGCGCGAAAGTGCCCGACGAACCGCCTGGGGTCCTAGCCGCGTCCGCGCCGCGGGCACACATGGTCGGCCCCACGCCCACCGGGCAAACCCGCCCGACCGTGGGTGTGACGTCAACAACGACAGGAACGAACAGCAGTGACGAATGTGACCCGTTCGCGCCGCCAGGTCCGCCTGAGCCGCGCGCTCGGCCTGGCCCTGACGCCCAAGGCCGTCAAGCACTTCGAGAAGCGCCCCTACCCGCCGGGTGAGCACGGTCGTGCCCGCCGGCGCACCGAGTCGGACTACGCGGTCCGGCTCCGGGAGAAGCAGCGGCTGCGCGCCCAGTACGCGCTGCGCGAGAAGCAGCTGCAGAAGGCCTACGAGAACGCCCGCAAGGCCCCGGGCCTGACCGGTGAGGCCCTCGTCGAGGACCTCGAGACCCGGCTGGACGCCCTGGTGCTGCGGGCCGGCTTCGCCCGCACCATCCTCCAGGCCCGTCAGGTGGTCACCCACCGGCACGTGCTCGTCGACGGCAAGATCGTCGACCGCCCGAGCCAGCGGGTGCAGGAGGGCCAGACCATCATGATCAAGCCCAAGAGCCAGCCGACGACGCCGTTCCAGATCGCCGCCGCCGGCGCCCACCGCGACGTGCTGCCGACCCTGCCGGGCTACCTCGACGTGCAGCTCGAGAAGCTGACCGCCGTGCTGGTCCGCCGGCCGAAGCGTGCCGAGGTGCCGATCACGTGCGAGGTCCAGCTGGTCGTCGAGTACTACGCCCGCTGACCCAGCGACTCTCGACGACGCCCCGCGCTGCCGCTCCGGCCCGCGGGGCGTCGTCGTTCTGCGGCGGTCGCCGGCCGCCAGGTCGATAAGGTGTCCCAGGTGGCGCGGAGGCACCGCGCACCACGAGGGAGGGGTGCGGCATGGTCGGTCAGATCGCAGGGTTGATCGCGGCCGTCGTGTTCGCAGCCCTCGTCGGCTTCCTCGCGGTGCCGCTGGTCAAGCTGGGCCGCACCTTCGACTCCGCGACCCGCGCGCTGACCGAGATGACCGACCACACGCTGCCCGTCATCGACGAGGCCGCCAAGGCGGTAGCCTCCGGCAACGTCCAGCTGGAGAAGGTCGACAAGGTCACCACCGCCGCCGCGGACGTCTCGCAGAACGTCTCCGCCCTCACCGCGCTGTTCGCCGCCACGGTGGGCGGTCCGATGATCAAGGTCGCGGCGTTCTCGCACGGCGTGCGCCGGGCGCTGTCCGGGCTGGGCTCGAGGGCGAAGGCATGAAGCGGCTGTTCTGGATCGGGGTCGGCGTCGGGCTGACCGTGGTCGTCGTGCGATACGGGCGCAAGCTGGTCAAGGAGTACGTCCCCGCGGACGCCGCCCAGGCGCTCGACACCGCCGCCAAGGTCACCCGCACCGCGCGCGGCGTGCTCGGCGACTTCGCCGCCGGCCTGGCCGAGCGCGAGGCCGAGCTGCGCACCGCCCTGCTGGGCGAGGACGCCGACCTGGACGAGATCAAGGCCAAGGGCCGAGCTGCCTGGGCCGAGCTGCGCGGTTCGCGCGGTTCGGCCGCCCAGCGCCGTCCCGCTCCGTCCTCCTGGGCTTCCGGCCCGCTCGAGGACCCGGACGACGACGACGGCTACGCGTTCTTCTGACGCACCCACGCACCCTGGCGCGGTTCGGAGAACCGGCGCCGGTCTGCGACCCTTGACCTAGTACTTCGCGCCTGCGGGCGCGCCGAGAACGACGAGGACACCATGCGTACCGCCGAGATCCGTCAGCGCTGGCTCGACTACTTCGAGTCCAAGGACCACGCCATCGTGCCGTCGGTCCCGCTGATCTCGCCCGACCCGTCGATCCTGTTCACCATCGCCGGCATGGTGCCCTTCATCCCGTACATCCTCGGCACCCAGGAGCCGCCCTGGCCACGGGTCGCGTCGGTGCAGAAGTGCATCCGCACCAACGACATCGAGAACGTCGGCAAGACGACGCGCCACGGCACGTTCTTCCAGATGAACGGCAACTTCTCGTTCGGCGACTACTTCAAGGAGGGCGCCATCGAGTTCGCCTGGGACCTGCTGACCACGTCCCAGGCCGGCGGTGGCTACGGCTTCGACGGCGACAAGCTCTGGGTGACGATCTGGGACCAGGACGACGTCTCGCTCGACGCCCTCCAGCGTGTCGGCATCGACCGGCGGCACATCGTCCAGCTGCCCCGGGAGAAGATCTTCTGGGACACCGGCCAGCCCGGGCCGGCCGGCCCGTGCGCCGAGTTCCACGTCGACCGCGGCCCGGAGTTCGGCCCGGACGCGGTGGGCGGCACCGTGGACCCGGGCGGCGACCGCTACCTGGAGATCTGGAACCTCGTCTTCGACCAGTTCGTCCGCGGCGAGGGGCAGGGCAAGAGCTACCCGCTGCTGGGCGAGCTCGACAAGAAGGCGATCGACACCGGCGCCGGCCTGGAGCGCATCGCGTTCCTGCTCCAGGGCAAGCAGAACATGTACGAGATCGACGAGGTGTTCCCCGTCATCGCGCGCGCCCAGGAGATCAGCGGCCACACGTACGGGACGGACGAGACCGAGGACGTGCGGATGCGCGTCGTGGCCGACCACGTCCGCTCGTCGCTCATGCTCATCGGCGACGGCGTCACGCCGTCGAACGAGGGCCGCGGCTACGTGCTGCGCCGCCTGCTGCGCCGCACCATCCGCTCGATGCGCCTGCTCGGCGTCAAGGAGGCGGTGCTGCCGGAGCTGCTGCCCGCGTCCCGTGACGCGATGTCGCCGAGCTACCCCAACCTCGCCGCGGACTTCGACCGGATCTCCCAGGTCGCGTACGGCGAGGAGGAGGCGTTCCTCCGCACGCTGGAGAGCGGCACGACGATCCTCGACACCGCGGTCGCGGGCGCCCGGCGGACGGCGGCCGAGGGCGCCACCCCGGTGCTGTCCGGCGAGCAGGCGTTCACGCTGCACGACACCTACGGCTTCCCGATCGACCTCACCCTGGAGATGGCCGCGGAGCAGGGCGTCGACGTCGACGAGACGGCGTTCCGCTCGCTCATGGCCGAGCAGCGGTCGAGGGCGCGGGCGGACGCGCTGGCGAAGAAGACCGGCCACGCCAACACCTCCGTCTACAACGAGGTGCACCAGCGGCTCGTCGGCGACACCGGCCAGGCGGTGCGCTTCGTCGGGTACACCGACGTCGTGGCGCGTGGCAACGTCGTCGGCCTGCTGGTGGACGGCCAGCCCGCGCCGGCGGCTACCGCGCCGGCGACCGTCGAGGTGATCCTCGACGTCACGCCGTTCTACGCTGAGGCCGGCGGCCAGCTCGCCGACCAGGGCGTCATCCTGTTCGACGGCGGCGCGCGCGTCGAGGTCGACGACGTGCAGGCGCCGATCAAGGGCCTCAACGTGCATCGCGGCCGCCTCGTCGACGGCACCGTCACCTATGGCGAGCCCGGCGTCGCGAGCATCGACACCGACCGCCGCCGGGCGATCGCCCGCGCCCACACCGCGACCCACATGGTCCACAAGGCACTGCGCGAGGAGCTCGGCCCCACCGCGACGCAGGCCGGCTCGGAGAACGCGCCGAGCCGGCTGCGGTTCGACTTCCGGTCAGGCTCCGCCGTGCCGTCGTCGTCCCTGTCACAGATCGAGGGCCGCGTCAACGAGCGGCTGCAGGACAACCTCGAGGTCACCGACCGCACCATGCCGATCGACGAGGCCCGCGCGCTCGGCGCGATGGCGCTGTTCGGCGAGAAGTACGGCAACGTCGTGCGCGTCGTGTCCATCGGCGGCGACTGGTCGCTCG
>CAZFTZ010000175.1:0-9734 GCA_964521875.1 uncultured Cellulomonas sp.
GCACGGACCCGGCGCGCAGGTGCAGCGCCAGCTCGAGGTCGGCGACCGTCTCCACCGACTCGTCCAGGCACACCGGCGTTCCGATGCTCGCCGCGAATCGCGCGTGCGCGAGCAGGTCGCGCGGTGCGAAGGGCTGCTCGATCATCGTCAGCCCGTACTCGTCGAGCGCCCGCAGCGCACCGAGGTCGGCGTCCGACGAGGTGTAGACGCCGTTCGCGTCGACGTGGACGTCGAGGTCCGGCCATGCGGAGCGCACGGCGCGCACCGGGTCGACGTCCCAGCCCGGGGCGATCTTCAGCTTGACCCGCGGGTAGCCGGGTTCCACGTGGAACGCCACCTGGGCCATCAGGTCGTCGATCGTCGGCTCGATGCCGAGCGAGACGCCCGCGACGACCTCGCTGCGCGTGCCGCCCAGCGCGGTTGCCAACGGCACCCCGTTGGCCGACGACCACAACACCCACGCCGCCACGTCGACGCCGGCCTTCGCGAACTCGTTGCCGCGCACCTTGCGCCACAGCGGCGCGACGTCGCGCGGGTGCTGCCAGGTCGCACCGAGCACCGCCGGCAGCAGGAAGTCGCGCGCGACGAGCCAGCACGTGTCGACGTTCTCGGCGTTGTAGAACGGCGCGGCAGCGGACGCGATCTCGCCCCAGCCGACGGCGCCGTCCTGGTCGACCAGCCGCACCAGGATGTGGTCGAGCGAACCCTTGCGGTGCGAGCTCGTCTGGAACTCGTGCACCAGGTCCAGCCGCACCAGGTGCAGCGACGCCTCCACGACCTTCATCGCGACTCCTCGAGGTACAGGCCGAGCTCGGCGGCCAGCCGGTCCCGGGCGGCGATGCGGCGACGGGCGCCCTTGGCGGACGCGGCCGCGAGGGTGGCCAGCACGTGCGCCACGGCGACGACGGCGGTCGGGGAGTCGGCGAAGGACGCCGAGTCGGTGTCGACGACCACCGTCTCGGTCGCCACGGCGGCCAGCGGCGCGTCCTCGTCGTCCGTGATCGCGACGAGCGTGCCGCCCGCGGCGACGAACGCCCGTGCGAATGCCACCGTCTCGCGGCGATATCGCCGGAACGAGAACGCGACGAGCACGTCCGACGGCCCGACCTCGGCCAGCACGTCGAGGCCCCGCACCACCGCCTCGTCGACCAGCGTGACGTGGGACAGCCCGACGGAGAGGTCCGCCGCGAGCAACGTCGCGTAGGCGAGCGACTTCGCGGTTCCGGTGACGTAGCGGCGGCGGGCAGCGACGACGAGCGCGGCGGCCCGGGGGAGGGCGCCGGTTGCCGCGACGGCCTCGAGCGCGCCGGTGAGGTGCGCCTCCTGCTGCCCGACGAGCCGCCGGGTCAGCACCTCGGCGGACGCGCGACCGGTCCCGCCGAGCCGCTCCTCGAAGCGCTCGCCGGGAGCCCTCGGGCCGTGCACGTGCCCGCGCGGCTCGTGACGACCCCGCCCGTCCGCCGTCATCCCGCGCGCAGCGCTCACGGAGGCGGTCGCTGGAACGGCCGCCCGCGCCGACGCGTGCGGGACGGCCTCCGCAACGTCCGCAGCCGTGGCCGCCGGAACCACGTCTGCGGACGCAACCGGCGGCGGGGAGGTGCGGGAGCGCGTCATCGGTCGCGCGCCTGGTCGGGGCCGCCGGCGCGGTCGTCGGGACCGGCGGGGTCGAACCGGTACACGCTCGTCGCGTCGTCGAGCCGGCGGCAGGACGCGGCGACCAGACCTGCGTCGATGAGCGCAGGGATCGCCCCGTGCAGCCGGGCGCGCACCGTGGCGGCGGTGCCCGCGTGCTCGCGCGCCAGGTCGGCGAACGACGCGGGCAGCGGCAGGTAGGTGCTGCCGGCAGCCCCCGGGATCGGCACGCCCCAGTGGCGCTCGGCCGGGTCGACGAACGGTGGCGGCGGGTCGACGTGACCGACTCCGGCGGTGGTCGGCGTGGACTCCGTCAGGTCCCACTCGACGACCAGCCGGTCCGTGTCCGGACCGTAGAAGTCGGGGTGGAACCAGCGCGCCCGCGCGCCCAGCACGTCCAGGTTGAAGTGCGCGTTGCGGGCGATCGCGGGGTCGTAGGCCCAGCGCATGTGCCGTGCGCCGTGCGCCAGTGCGATGCGGGCCTGCTCGCGCTTGAGCCGACGACCCAGCCCGTGGCCCTGGGCGTGCGGGGCGACGACGGCGGCCTGCGAGTAGTGGTACCAACGACCCTCGTCGTCCACCCCGGGGAACCCGTACGCGAAGGCGACCACGTGACCTTCCGGTGTGAGCACGCCCACCACCGAGCCACCGTTCGCCGCGAGTGCCGACAGCAGCCGAGGGTTCACGCCGTGCGCCGGGTCCGTGTAGCCGAACACCTCGCGGTACAGCTGGGCCGCTTCCTGGAGCAGGCGGGGGTCGTGCATGCCGGTGACGAGCAGGCCGTCCTCGTCGCGCGTCGCCGGGGTCAGCGGCGTGCCGGGCTCGGGCAGGTCCAGCGTCATGCCGTCTCCTCCGGGATCCACGCCTTCCGTCAAGGGCGCTTGCCGTGACTATACGTCGCGTTCTTCGCCACAGGTGAGCGTGTTGCCCGTCGTCTCAGTGAGAGATACGTTCCCTATCCATGGAGCACGACGAGCTCGGCGCGGCCTTGGCCGCGGCCACCGCGGCGCGGGCCGACGACGACCTCCGGCGGCTCCTCGGCTACGCCGGGCGGGAGACGCCGACCGGTGCCGCCGGCGCGCTCGACGCCTTCGCCGACGTCCTCGCCGCCGACGCGGCCGCCCTCGGCGCCTCCGCCCGGCGCCTGCCGCTGCCGCACGGGGACGCGCTGCTCGTCGAGCACCCCGGCGGCGGGGTACGGGCCGGCTTGCCGCCGGCGCTGCTGCTGGCGCACCACGACACCGTCCACCCGGTCGGCTCGCTGGCCGGTGCGGTCCCGTTGCGTCGCGACGGCGACGTGCTGGCCGGCCCCGGGGTCTACGACATGAAGGGTGGGCTCGTCGTCGTGCTCGCCGCGTGGGCGGCGCTCGCCGCGACCGGCGCGCCCGCACGGCCGTCCCGCCTCCTCGTCACGCCCGACGAGGAGATCGGCTCCCCGACGAGCGGATCGTTCGTCGGGGAGCAGGCCGCCGGTGCCGCGTTTGCGCTGGGTCTCGAGCCGCCACACCCGGACGGCGCCCTCAAGACCTCGCGCATGGGGTCCACGCGGTGGCGGGTGTCGGTGACCGGGCGGGCGGCGCACGCGGCCCTCGATCCCGGCGCGGGCGTCTCCGCGATCGACGAGCTGGTGGACCAGCTGCTCGCGGTCCGGGCGCTGGCCGACGAGCACCCGGACGTGCTGGTCAACGTCGGCGTGATCGCCGGCGGCGGCCGCACCAACGTGGTGCCGGACGCCGCGCACGCCGACGTCGGGCTGCGCTTCGCCGACGGCGCCACCGAGGAGGCGTTCCTCGCCCGGCTGGCCGCGCTGACGCCGGTGCGCGCCGGCGCCGTGGTGACGCCGTCGGTCGTCACGCGTCGTCCCGCGTGGGGTCCGTCGGCGGCGACCGGGACGCTGCTGGCCGCGGTGGCGGGCGCCGGTGCGCTCGTCGGGCAGACCGTGACGGGCCGCGCCGCCTCCGGTGCCGCCGACACGAACCTCACCGGAGCGGCCGGCTTGCCGTCGCTGGACGGCTTCGGCCCGCTCGGCGCGGGCGCCCACTCCGCGAGCGAGCACGTGCGGCTCTCGTCCATCCCGCACCGCGCGGCGCTGCTCGCCGCGGTCCTCGCCGCCGTCTGACCCCCACCGGTCCGCCCGCACCGGCGGTGACGCCAGGTGCGGTGTGTCGCCGAACCGGGCAGCGGGGCAGGGTCCGCCGGCGGCGTGTCGCGGCGCGACAGGGCGGGAAGATGGGCGCGTGGTGAGCTTGGAGCCCTTGCGCCAGACCCCCGTGTACTACTACTCGTCGGCCTCCGGCCTCGTGCGGAGCTTCGCCGAGCGGTTGCGCCGTCCGGCGTTCAACCTCGCCGAGCGGGAGCACCGGCAGTCGGAGGTCGACGGGCCGTGGGTGCTGCTGACGCCGAGCTACAAGACCGGCAACGAGAGCAACGACACGGTGCCCGAGGGCGTCCGCCGCTTCCTGCGCAGCGAGCACAACCGGCGGCTGATGGTCGGGGTGATGGGGTCCGGGAACCGCAACTTCGGCCGGCACTACCAGATGGCCGCGCGACTGATCGCGTCGCGCTCCGGGCGGCCGATCCTCTTCGAGTTCGAGCTCGCCGGGACGCCGTGGGACGTCGAGGAGTGTCGTCGCATCCTCGCGGAGCTCGACGAAGCGCTGGCCGCCGCGCCGACGCCGTCGTCGTCGCTTCCGCACGACGAGCACGCGGCCTCGTCGGCCGCGCCCGGCACGGCGGTCCGCCCCGGCTGATCAGCGACCGGTGACGCTCCAGCGGCCGGCGGCCAGGTCGATCAGCCGGGGCAGGATCACGTCGCCGTGGACGCGCAGCCCGTCGTGCAGGAACTCGTTCGTCACCCACACCTGCGCGTTCCCGACCCGGGCCGCGGTGTCGAGGGCTAGGTCGAGGTCGACGTACGGGTCGTCGTAGTACTGCACCGCCGCCAGCGGCACCTCGTTGGCAGCCAGTCGCGCTTCGTCGTACAGAAGTGGCCACTCGGTTCGTACAGCGAGCTCGTCGGCCACCGCCTGGAACGGGCGCAGCGCGGCGACCTGCGCGAACGCCCACGGGAAGAACGCCTCGCCGGTGAGCAGCAGCGGCCGCGCCGACGGTGAGAACTCCGGACGGCGTGCCGCCTCGGCCGCCCCAGCCCAGCCGCCGGCCCGCGAGCCCTGGTGGTAGATCGCTTCCTGCAGCACCGCGTACAGCGGGTTGGTGTCCCACGCGGTGCGGTGCCCGACCTCGTCGGCGAACGCCTGCGACACCCGCCCGTCGGCGTCGAGCGCCGTGTCGAGCAGCCAGTGCAGGTCGTCGAGCCCGGTGGACATGCCGAACGGCATGCCGAGCGCCTGCAGCCGCTCGACGGTCAGCGGCGTGCCGTCGGACAGCACCACCTCGCCCGCCGCGCACTGGTCGGCGATCGCGTGCAGCACCGTGGCGTCGCCGGGAAATGCCGCGGCGAACTGCGCGTCCCGCGACGCCTGCCGGGGGAAGGTGCGGGCGTAGACGTCCTCGGCGGTGGCGGTGATGCCGGGCAGCCCGCCGGTGGTGTAGCAGGCGGTCAGCGCCTCCGGGTGGCGCGACAGGTAGGCCAGCGTGAGGAAGCCGCCGTACGACTGCCCGAGCGTGGCCCACCTCCGGCCGCCGTAGATCGTCGTGCGCAGGTGCTCCGCGTCGGCGACGATCGCGTCCTGCCGGAAGCAGGCGAGGTAGTCGGCGGCGGTCCGCGTGTCCTCGAACCGGGAGATCACGCGGCCGTCGACGCGCGACGAGCGGCCGGTGCCGCGCTGGTCCAGCAGCACCACGCGGTGGGTCTTCAGCGCGGTGGCCCACCAGCCGCTGCCCGGCATCGGCCGCGGCCCCATGCCGCCCGGCCCGCCCTGCAGGAACAGCAGCAGCGGCAGGTCGTCGGACGCCCGGGCCGGGTCGACGAGCTCGCGCGCGAACACGTCGATCGAGCCGAACCGCGCCGGGTCCGCCCAGTCCACGGGGACCTGGATCGTGTGGTCGGTGACGACGAAACCGGTCATCGAGTAGCGGGGCACGCCCGGAAGCGTAGGCCGCCCTCCGCCCCGCCCACGCGCGACCGTCTCGCCTCCCGCCCCCCGCGCCCACCCCACCGCCACCTCGTCGCCCACTTCGGTGTTTCCGTGCCGGCTCGGTAGACGCATGCACCGATGCGCAGCGGAACCACCGAGCCGGCGGGGAAGAGGAGCACGCCGGCACGCGTTGCCGGTGCCATGAGCAACCCCCACTCCTGGTCCGACGAGCAGGCGCGGCTGTTCGAGAGCAGCAACGGCGCCGAGGGCAGCACGCTGCGCGGCCGACCCATCGTGCTGGTGACGATGACTGGCGCCCGGACGGGCGCCGTCCGCAAGGTCCCGGTGATGCGCGTCGAGCACGCCGGCTCGTACGCGGTCGTCGCCTCCAAGGGCGGCGCCCCGACGAACCCGGCTTGGTACCACAACCTCGTCGTCAACCCGAAGGTCCAGCTCCAGGATGGTCCGACGAGGCGCGACTACGTCGCCCGCGAGGTCTCCGGTGACGAGCGTGCCGCGTGGTGGGCGCGAGCGGTCGAGGCGTGGCCGGACTACGCGCAGTACCAGACGCGCACCGAGCGGGTGATCCCGGTGTTCGTCCTCGACCCGGCCTGAGGCGACCACAGCCCGCGCCGCATCGCCCATGACCGCGCCGTCGGCAGACGGGCGCACGTGAGGCGACT
Source organism: uncultured Cellulomonas sp. (assembly GCA_964521875.1). Classification (GTDB taxonomy): domain Bacteria; phylum Actinomycetota; class Actinomycetes; order Actinomycetales; family Cellulomonadaceae; genus Cellulomonas. The sequence continues at coordinate 6,353 of CAZFTZ010000175.1, forward strand.
CGCGACGGCAGGGTGCCGGGCGTGATCCGCGTCCCGTCCGCCACGTGGGTCGTCGTGCTCGTCGTCGGCCTGGGGACGGGGCTGGGTGTCCCGTGGTGGACCGGCGCGCGCACCGCGGCCCGCTTCCCCGTCGCGGCCGACGACCTCGCCGCGGCACGCGCCGCGCTCGACGCGATCCCGGTGCGGGGCCTCGACCCCGACGACGGCTACACCCGTGAGCGCTTCGGCCAGGCGTGGGCCGACGTCGACGGCAACGGCTGCGACACCCGCGACGACGTGCTCGCGCGCGACCTGCTCGACGTCCGGCTCGGCACCGACGGCTGCACGGTCCTCGCCGGCACGCTGCTCGACCCCTACACCGGGGCGACCATCGCCTTCGTCCGCGGCCCGGACTCGGCCGACGTGCAGATCGACCACCTCGTCGCGCTCGACGACGCCTGGCGCACCGGCGCCCAGGCCTGGCCTGCCGCCCGCCGGCTCGCGTTCGCCAACGACCCTGCGAACCTGCTGGCCGTCGACGGCCAGGCCAACCAGGACAAGGGCGCGTCCGACGCCTCGCAGTGGCTCCCCCCGCAGGCCGGCTACGCGTGCGTCTACGTCGTGCGGCAGCTGCGCATCAAGGTCGCCTACGGCCTGTGGATGACGCCCGACGAGCACGCGGCGGCCGCCCGCACCCTGGACGGTTGCGTGGTGGCGCACTGACCTCCCGCGCGGCCGGGGCCGGTGCGAACGACCGCGCCGGGGCCGGTGCGAACGACCGCGCCGCGCTCACCGCCGGCGTCGAGCACGACGTCTCGGCCGGCGAGCGTGACCTCGACGCCGCCCGGGACCACGTCGGCGAGCAGCCGCCCGCCGTCCGCCCGTGGCGCGAGCCGAGCAATCAGGTGCGGCCGGCTGGGCGGCCGGAGCGGGTGAGTCACGGTCACGCAAACGTGTGGCGTGCGCCACATCCGGCTCCTACGCTGAAGCAGGCCTCAAAGCTCGGTTCCTTCGGGGGCGCACGACGATGTGGGCTGCACTCGTGATCGTCACCCTGGTCCCAGGGTTGATCTTCTTCGTCCTGATGAGCCTGCTGCCGTCCGACCAGCCGCCGGCCCGCTGGCGGCTGCGGCTGGCCGACCGGCTGGAGTCACTCGCCGCACACCTGCGCCGCCGCCACCGCTACGTGCCGGACCCGTTCGTGGCGCTGCGCGTCCAGAGCCGGCTCGGGATCGTCGCCCGGCACGTGCAGGCCCTGGAGGCGGACCGCCGCGCGATGGCGCGGGCAGAACGGATCGTCGCCTCGCAGCTCGCCTACGACGACCTGCTGGAGGAGGCGTGCCGGATGGCCGGTGTCGACATCCCGCCGCACGCCAAGGGCGACCCGGCCGAGCGGTTCCGCGAGGAGGTCGAGCTCGCCGGGCGCGGCTGGACCTGGTGAGTCTCGGCGTGCGCCGAGCAGGCCCGCCGATCGTCTACCCCGCGCGCACCGCCAGCGTGCTCGTCCCGTCGGCCCGCGGCCGCACCTCGATCCGGTCCGCGATCGCCTGCTTGAGCGCCTCGACGTGCGACACGACACCCACCACCCGGCCGCCGGCACGTAGCCGTCCCAGCTCCGCGAGCACCTGGTCCAGCACGTGCGCGTCCAGCGAGCCGAAGCCCTCGTCGACGAACAGCGTCCCGAGGTCGATGCCGCCGGCCTCGGCCGTCACCACGTCGGCCAGGCCCAGCGCCAGGCACAGCGACACGTAGAACGTCTCGCCGCCGGACAGCGTGCGCGGGTCGCGCGCCGAGTCGTGCAGGTCGTGGTCGACCACACGCATCGCCAGCCCGGTGCTGCGCCCGCGCACGTCCTCCTTCTCGTCGCTGCGCACCAGCTCGTACCGGCCGTCCGACATCACGACGAGCCGCTGGTTCGCCGCCGCGACGACGTCCTCGAAACGCCGCATGAGCACGAACGTGCCGAGCGTCAGTCCGTGCGCGTCGTCGCCGCCGGCGGTGAGGTTGGCCAGCCGCACCACGGGCGCCGCGTCGCGCAGCTTCTCCGCCACCGTCCGGGCCCGGCCGACGACACCCGCCGCGGAGGCACTCGCCGCGTCGGCGACGTCCAGCGCCAGCCGTGCCGCTCCGGCCGCAGCCTCCGCCGACTCCCGTGCGACGCGCTCCGCCTCCGTCGCCCCGGGCAGGTCCACCACCAGGTCGTCGGGCAACGCCGCGACGGCCGGCTCCGCCAGGCCTGCCGCCACCCGCTGGACGTCGACGGCGTACGCCGTCACCTCCGCGTCCAGCCGCCGGAGCTCGTCGGGCGCGAGCAACGCGGCGCGCGCCTCGTCGGACGACGCGAACCCGGCCGCCGCGACTCCGGTGTCCCGCTCGGCGGTGCGCTCGACCAGGGCGGCGGCCGCGGCGTCGCGCACGTCGAGCGCGTCGAGCGCGTCCTCGGCCGCCTGGGCCAGCGTGGTCAGGGCGGCGTGCCGCGCCGCCACGGTCGGATGCCCGTCGCGGGCCGCCGCCACCTCAGCCGTGGCCGCAGCAAGGGCGTCGCGGGCGGAGCGGAGGTCCGCCTCGCCAGCCGCCAGTTCCGCCGAGGCCCGTTCCACCTCCTCGGTCCAGGAGGTGGTCTCGTCGTCGAACCCGGCCAGCTCTGCCTCGAGCACGGGCACCTGCTCAGCCGCGTCCGTGCACGCCGCGACGTCCTGCTCGGCGGCGGTCAACGCTGCCTCCACCTCGGCCCGCGTCGCCTCGCCCACCTGCGCGGTCAGTGCGGCGACCCGGCCCGCTGCCGTGTCCGCACGACGTGCGGCCACGCGCAGCCGGTCCTCGGCGACGACGCGCGCGCGCTCGGCGGCCTCGACCGCCTCGGCCGAGACGTGGTCGGGCGCCAGCAGTGCGGGAGCGGGGTGCTCGGTCGACCCGCACACCGGGCACGGGGCGTCCGGCTCGAGCGACGCCGCGAGCTCGCCGGCCAGGCCCTGCACCCGCGCCAGTCGCAGCCGGCCCTCCTCCTCGATCGCCCGCGTCGCGGCGGCGACGTCCGCGGCCTGCCTGAGGTCCGCGACACGCTGCTCTTCCTGTGCGGCCGCGAGCTCGTCGTGCGCGGCCAGTCGTTGGCGCGCGGTGGCCACCGCCGCCTGCTGCCCGACGAGGCCGGCCGCGAGCGTGCGCGCCCGGTCCAGCCGCCCGACGAGCGTCAGACGCTCCGCGGGCCGTGCCGCGAGCGCGGCCCGTGCCTGCTCCAGCCCCTCGCGCAGCCGGCCGACCGCTGCCTCCCGCTCGTCCAGCTCCGCACGTCGCACCGGAAGCGCCGACTCGACGGTCAGCAGCCGAGCAATGGTCGCCGCCGTCTCGGCCGCGCCACGTGCCGCACGGTCGAGGTGGGTGCGCAGCTCGTCGTCGGGCAGCC
>CAZFTZ010000176.1:0-7747 GCA_964521875.1 uncultured Cellulomonas sp.
GCATCGCCGACCGGCAGGGCATCGCCGAGGTGACGCGGCTGCTCGTCGGACTGGGTCATCGTCGCATCGCCACCGTGACGCTGCCGTTCGGCCCGGACCGCGGCTCGGGGTTCGTGGCAGACGAGCGGCGGACGGACATCCGCTGGGACCTCACCGAGCGCCGGCTGGCGGGCATCTCCGACGCCGGCGTCGAGCCGGTGGCGATCTACGAGACCGAGGCGTCGCTCGTCGAGCACGGCACCGCGGCGGGCCGCGCGCTGCTCACACTGCCGGAGCGCCCCACCGCGATCGTCTGCCAGTCCGACCTGCTGGCCGGCGGCGTGGTGCTCGCCGCGCGCGAGCTGGGCCTGCGGGTGCCCGACGACGTCTCGGTGGCGGGCTTCGACGGGCTCGACCTGCCGTGGCTGCTGCCGGACGTGCTCACCACCGTGGCGCAGCCGCTCGCCGAGAAGGGCCGCGAGGCCGGCCGTGAGGTGGCCCGGCTGCTCGACGGCGAGGAGCCGTCCGCGTTCGAGCTGCCGGTCAGCCTCGTCGTCGGCACCACGACCGGGCCGCCGCCCGCCTGACTGCCGCCGGCCCAGAGGTCAGGTCAGCCGGACGACGACCTGCGCCTTGCCCAGCACCTTGCTGCCGTCGAGCGTGACGTCGAGGTCGATCCGCGCCGTGCCCGCCGCGAGGTCCACCGCGCCGACCTTCGCGACGACGTCGACCGTCGCCTCGCCGTCCGCCGGCACCGGGACGGGCCGCGTGAAGCGGGTCTGGTAGTCCACGACGAGGCCCGGGTCCCCCACCCAGTCGACGACGACCTGGACCGCGGCCCCCATCGTCCACATGCCGTGGGCGATGACGCCGGGCAGGCCCACCGCGACGGCGGCGTCCTGCGACTGGTGGATCGGGTTCTGGTCGCCCGAGGCGTTCGCGTAGCGGACCAGGCGGGCGCGGTCGACGTGCAGCGTCCCGAAGGCCACCTGGTGGCCGACGACCAGGTCGGCCGCGCGCGGCGGGACGCCGATGCCGGCCCGGCCCTCGACGTGCCGCGGGGTCTGGCCGGCGGTCATGGCCGCACCGCCAGGGTGCTCGTGACGGTGGCGACGGGCTCGCCGGCCTCGTCGGCCACCTCGACGCGGGTGGTGACCATCGCCAGGCCCGCGCGCTCGACGACGCCGTCGACGTGCAGGGTGGTGACGAGCAGGTCCCCGGCGACGATCGGCCGGGCGTACGTGAAGCGCTCCTCGGCGTGCACCACGCGGGAGAAGTCGATGCCCGCGGCGGGGTCGTCCACGTACTGCGCCTCGGACCGCTGCGCGACGACGACGGCCCACGTCGGCGGCGCGACGACGTCGCGGTACCCGAGCGCGGCCGCGGTCTGCGGATCGGTGTGCGCGGGATGGGTGGCTCCGACCGCCTCCGCGAACGCGGCGAGCGCCTCGCGGGTCACCGGGTAGGGCTCGTCGGGCGGGTAGACACGCCCGACGAAGGTGGGGTCGACCGCCACCGGCGGACCGGGCTAGCGGGTCTCGCGGTGCAGCGTGTGCCGCCCGTCGCGCGGGCAGTACTTCTTCAGCTCGAGCCGGTCGGGGTCGTTCCGCCGGTTCTTCTTCGTGATGTAGTTGCGCTCCTTGCACTCCGTGCAGGCGAGCGTGATCTTCGGACGGATGTCCTGGGCCTTGCTGGCCATGGCGTTGCCACCTCTGCGATGTTCTGCGTCTCGACCGACCCTGGCCCGCGTCAGGTGGGCCGGGAAGCTGGGAGCCTGGTGCGACGACGCGCACGAAGCTGACCCATCCTACGGCATCACCGGCAGGTCACTCGACGTCGAAGCGCCTCTCCAGCAGCAGCACGTCCCGCCACCGACCGGCCAGCGGGCCGAACCCCATCCGACCCATCCGTTCGCGCGTGCCGACGACGCGGAAGCCGGCGGAGGTGTGCAGCCGCACGCTCGCCGTGTTCTCGGGGAAGATCCCTGCCTGGACGGTCCAGACCCCGGCGTCCATTGCCGAGCCGAGCAGGACGGTGAGCAGCACGCGCCCCACGCCGCTGCCCCGGGCCGACGAGGCGACGTAGACGGAGTCCTCGACCACACCGGCGTAGACGCAGCGGCCGGACACCGGTGAGACCGCCGCCCATCCGAGCACGCCGTCGACGCCGGACGCGACGAAGCGGTGCGCGGCCAGGTGGCCGGCGTCCAACTCCTCCCACGACGGGGCCCGCGACTCGAACGTGGCGTGCCCGGTGGCGATGCCCTCGGCGTAGATCCGGGCGACGTCCGGCCAGTCCTGCGCGGTCATCGCCCGGACCGACGGCACGCTCACGCCGCTTCCTCCACGCCTGCGCCGACGTGGCGCCCGAGGTGACCGAGCACGGCGTCGACCGCGCCCGGCACCAGCGCGTAGTACGCCCAGACGCCGCGCTTCTCGCGGGTGAGCAGGCCGGCGTCGACGAGCACCTTGAGGTGGTGCGACACCGTGGGCTGGCTGAGGCCCACCGGCTCGGTCAGGTCGCAGACGCACGCCTCGCTTCCCTCGTGCGCGGCGATGATCGAGAGCAGCCGCAGCCGCATCGGGTCCGCCAGGGCCTTGAGCGTCATCGCCAGGGCGACGGCGTCCGGGGCGGTGAGCGGCTCGCCCGTCAGCGGGGTGCAGCACGCGGCGGGCGTGGTGGCGACGATCGGCAGCGGGTCCAGCGGCATGGCTCCGAGTCTTCCATACGCATCGATGAATGTCGATATTGACAGTCGTCAATGCCTCTGCCACGCTCATCCATCGACAGCGATCGATACATGGAGGTGTCTGCGGTGAGCGATGTGCAGCAGGTGCGGGAGCAGGTCCGTGAGCAGGTCCGGGAGCACTACGCGCTGGCGGTGACCCAGGCGGTCGACGCGGCCGGCACCCGGTGCTGCGGCGACAGCATGGAGTGCAACGCGTTCTACGACGAGGCGCAGCTGGCCGGCCTTCCGGCCGAGGCGCGGGCTGCCTCGATGGGGTCGGGCAACCCGACCGCGATCGCCGAGCTGGCGCCGGGCGAGCGCGTGCTCGACCTGGGCTCCGGCGGCGGGATCGACGTGCTGCTCGCGGCGCGCCAGGTGGGTCCCACGGGCCACGTCTACGGCGTGGACATGACCGACGAGATGCTCGACGTGGCGCGGGCCAACGCCGAACGCGCGGGGGTGACCAACGTCGAGTTCCGCAAGGGCGTCATCGAGGCGGTGCCGCTGCCGGACGCCTCGGTGGACGTCGTGATCTCCAACTGCGTCATCAACCTGTCCCCCGACAAGCCGGCCGTGCTCGCGGAGGCGTTCCGCCTGCTGGCGCCGGGCGGCCGGCTGCGGGTCGCGGACGTGGTGGCCGACGAGCCCCTGACCGACGACCGCCGGGCCGAGCTGGGCACCTACGCGAGCTGCGCCGCCGGCGCGCTGTCGCGGTCGGAGTACCTCGACGAGCTGGCGCGTGCAGGCTTCGCCGACGCCTCGGTGACGTTCACCGTGCGCAAGGACAACGGCGTCCACCCTGCCGTGGTCCGCGCCCGCAAGCCGGAGACAGCCTGATGAGCGACCCGCAGACGATCCTGCTGATCCACCGCGGCATCGCCGCGGAGCTGGAGGCGTCCCACGCCCGCCGGCTGCTGCGGGCCTGCTGCGGACTGGTCGGCGGCGAGCTGCCGCCGCGACGGGCACGGCTGCTGAGCCGGCTCGTCGCCGCCCGTGGCGTCAGACCTGCGGTGGCCGGGCGACCCGCCGCCTGCTGCGCCGCCTGAGCGAGTGACCGACGAGCCCCGGGTCCGTGCCCACGCACGGCTCGGGGCTCGTCGGGCGCCGGCGGGAGGCGAGGGGGCCCACCCGGCGATGAACGTGCGTCGTGCTTGACGACACAGTTCACTCAGCGCATATTGATGCAATAGCCATTGAGCGACGGCCAACATCTCCGAGTCGCCCGCACGCCACACCAGCCGACAGGGGGTTCGACGATGAACACCACGCAGCCCGGACCGTCGATCACGCTCGACCAGGAGCTCGCCCTCCGCACCGCCGCGACCAGGCTCCGGACCGAGTTCCAGGACACGTTCGGTGTCGAGACGATCGAGCGCTTCCTCCACTCGTCGTACGACCAGTTCGCGCCGCAGGCCCACGTGACGACCTTCCTGCCCCTGCTGGCCGAGCGGTTCGCCCGGCAGCGGCTGACCGCACTGGCGCGGGTGGAGGGGCACACGCACGACGGCAAGCCGGTGGTGCTCTTCCTCTGCGTGCACAACGCGGGCCGGTCGCAGATGGCCTTGGGCTTCTTCACGCACTACGCCCGCGACCGGGCCATCGCGTGGTCGGGCGGGTCGGAGCCCGCGAGCGAGGTCAATCCCGCCGCGGTGGCGGCGATGGCCGAGCGGGGTGTCGACATCTCGCACGAGTACCCGAAACCGTGGACGGACGAGGTGGTCCAGGCGGCCGACGCTGTCATCACCATGGGCTGTGGCGACGCGTGCCCGATCTTCCCCGGGAAGCGGTACGAGGAGTGGGAGCTCGACGACCCGGCCGGGCTCTCCGTCGACGACGTGCGCCCGGTGCGCGACGAGATCGAGCGGCGCGTCCTTCGGCTGCTGTCCGAGCTCGAGCTGCCCGTCCCGGCCTGATCCACGTGCGCGCTCAGCCGGCCGCCAGGCGAGGGGCGAAGCTCGCGATCCGCCGCGACAGCTCGTCGAACGCCGCCTCGAACGCCTCGTCGTCGAACGGCACCGGGTCCGGGACGGACCAGTGCGTGTGCGCCAGCGAACCGAGCTCCTCGTGGGCGCGGTCGCACACCGTGATCACCAGGTCCCCTCCGTGCAGCACCTCCGGCAGCGCCTTCGGGGTCCGCACGGGCATCGGCAGCCGATGGCGACGGGCGACGGCCACGGCACCCTCCGCGACGGCCGGCGCGGGGTGCGTGCCGGCCGAGTCGACCGGCACCCCCGACTGGCGCTGCCACAGGGCCGCGGCAAGCTGGGACCGCGCGGAGTTCGCGGTGCAGACGAACACCACCCGGGGCGGGACGGCGAGCGGGGCCGGTGCGCCGAGATCGCGCCCGTCGGTGACCAGTCGCAGGTAGGTCCGACGACGGTCACCCTCCGAACGACGCCGCTCCACGATGCTCTGCCCGGCCAGCACGTTGAGGTGGTGCGCCAGCAGGTTCGACGAGATGCCCATGGCCGCAGCCAGGTCCGACGGCGACCGGTCGCCGTCGCTCAGCAGCTCGACCACGGCGAGGCGCCCCGCGTCCGACAGCGCCGCGTGCACCGCGGCACGCCGCCGAACTCCCGCCATCCACTCACTGTTCATTGAGTCAATGTTGACTGACCGGGGCTGCCACGGTCAAGATGCCCGCACGGGGCCCGCACCGTCGTCAGGACGCCACCGCACCCGGACTACCCGAGGAAGAAGGACCGACCATGCACCTGGTAGCCGTCGGCGGCAGCGACGCCGGCATCAGCGCAGCGCTGCGCGCGCGTGAGCTCGACCCTGACACCGACGTCACGGTGGTCGTCGCGGACGCGTACCCGAACTTCTCCATCTGCGGCATCCCGTACTACATCTCCGGCGAGGTGACGCACTGGCGCAACCTGGCCCACCGCAGCTACGCAGATCTCGAAGCGACGGGGATGCGGCTGAGGCTCGACACCCTGGCGACCGCGATCGACGTCCCTGGTCGACGGCTCCAGGTCCGCGACACCGACGGGGCGCTCTCGTGGCTCGAGTACGACGCCCTCGTCGTCGGCACGGGCGCGGTGCCGGTGCGCCCGCCGATCACCGGGCTCGACACGCTGGGCGCAGCGGACGGCGTGCACCTGCTGCACACCATGGGCGACACGTTCGCCCTCACCGGCTCCCTGGAGCGGATCGCCCCCCGGACGGCACTGATCGTCGGCGCCGGGTACGTGGGACTCGAGATGGCCGAAGGGCTCACCGCACGCGGCATCGCCGTCACCCAGGTGGAGATGCTGCCCGAGGTGCTACCGACGGTGGACCCGGAGCTCGGGTCGCTGGTGCGCGGCGAGCTCGAGCGGCACGGCGTCGAGGTGCACACGCGCACGACCGTGACCGCGCTGGCCCGGACCGACGACGGTCTGCACGTCACCGGTGCCGGCCCGGACGGCGAGCCGCACGCCTGGGACGTCGACCTGGTTCTCGTCGTCGTCGGCGTACGCCCCGACGCGGACCTGCTGGTGGCCGCCGGCGCCACCACCGGCCCCCGCGGGTCGGTGCTCGTCGGGCAGGACATGACCACCGGACTGCCGGGCGTGTGGGCGGCCGGGGACTGCGTGTCCACGCACCATCGCCTGCTCGGCACCACGTACCTGCCGCTCGGCACCACGGCTCACAAGCAGGGCCGGGTCGCCGGTGAGAACGCGATCGGCGGGTCTGCCCGGTACAGCGGGTCGCTCGGCACGCAGGTGGTCAAGGTCTTCGACCTGGTCGCCGCCCGCACCGGGTTGCGCGAGCACGAGGCTGCTGCCGCCGGCTTCACACCGGCGACCACCCAGTCGAGCCCCGACGACCACAAGGCGTACTACCCGGGCTCCGCCCCCATCACCATCCGGGTCACGGGCGACCGGGACACCGGCAGGCTCCTGGGCGCGCAGCTCATCGGCGCCCGCGGCACCGAGACGGCGAAGCGGGTCGACACCTACGCCACGGCGCTGTTCCACGAGATGACCGTCGACGACCTGGCCCGGCTCGACCTCGCCTACACGCCGCCGCTCGGCTCGCCGTGGGACGCGGTCCAGATCGCCGCGCAAAGCTGGGTCCGCGACCACCAGCTCGACGCGCAGCGCAGCGCCCTGCGGCACCCGGTCCGGGGCTGACCGCAGCGCCCTGCGGCACCCGGTCCGGGGCTGACGGCGCAGGCGGGATCCGCCTCGCCACGCCAGGATGGCGCGGTGAGCACGCCGACCCTGCTGCGCGACCCGTCGCACGGCCCGCTCCCGGCACTCCTGCTCGGCCTGACCGTTCTCACCGGCCTCGTCGACGCGGCGTCGATCCTGGGACTGGACCGGGTGTTCGTCGCGAACATGACCGGCAACGTCGTCTTCCTCGCGTTCGCCGCCGCCGGCGCACCGGGGTTCTCCCTCGTCGGCTCGCTCGCCGCGCTGGCCGGGTTCCTGGTGGGCGCGGGTGCGGGCGGCCTGGTGCTGCGCCACGAGAAGCCGGACCGCGGCGCGCTGCTCGCCGGCACGTGCGCCGCCGCGGAGCTCGCCTGGGCGAACCCGCACGCGGAGGCCTCCCGCTGGGTGATGACGTTCCTGCTCGCCGTCGCGCTCGGCGGCCAGAACGCCGTCGCCCGCCGCCTCGCGGTCCCCGACCTGACGACGCCGGTGCGGACGATGACGCTCACCGGCATCGCCGCCGACGCCCGAGCCGGTCGCACCCTGACGCGCCGCCTGCTCGCGGTCGCCGCGATGGCCGTCGGTGCGGTGGCCGGCGCCCTGCTGGTGCTGCACGTCTCCCTCGCCGCCGGCCTCGGCGCCGCGACGCTGGTCCTGGCGGCGGTGACGGCCGGGTCACTCGTCGCGATCCGGGGCGCCGCGACGTGGCGAGCCTGAGTCCACGCGTCGCCACACGCCACGCCGCACCGCGCCACGCCGCGCCACGCCGCCAGGTTCAGGGGAAGGAGCACGACGGAGCGAGCGACGACGGCCGCCGCGCACACCGGATCAGGCAGCCGCGGATGCTTCCCCGGTGCCGGGAGCGCGAGCGTGCTCCACCTCGATGGGGACGTGAGCC
>CAZFTZ010000177.1:0-3623 GCA_964521875.1 uncultured Cellulomonas sp.
CGCCCCGACGAACGCGGTCACCGTCGTCGGCGCCGCCGCGATCTCGCGGCACCAGCCCTCGGCCGCCCACGACGGTCCCGCCGCGCGCGCCGCGAGCCTGCTGAAGAAGGCGACCGACGAGGACGGCCCGGGCGACGACACCACGCCCGACGAGCCCGAGGCCGTCGGCGGCCCGCGGGCGCGCACCCTGCTCGTCGTGTGGGCTGTCGCCCTCGTCGTCGTGCTGCTGGTGCTCGGCGGCGGCTACGCCTGGACGCAGAGCCAGTACTTCGTCGGGGCCGACGACGGCAGGGTGGCGGTGTTCCGCGGCCTGCCCACCGGCATCGGCCCGGTCAGCCTGTCCCGGGTCGTGGAGACCAGTGACGTCGCGGTCGACGACCTGCCCGTCTACCTGCGCGAACGCGTCACGTCGGCGATCCACGCCGGTTCGCTCGACGAGGCGCGCCGCCAGGTGGGGCTGCTCGCCGACGAGGCCGTCCAGCCGTCGCCGGTGCCGACGTTCACCCCCGCGCCGATCCCGACCATCAGCATCGGCCCGGCACCGACCGGCACCGCCGTCCCCGCCACCTCGCCGCCCGCCGGGAGCGGCGGCTGATGGCCACCGTCCAGCCCGTGCGGGTGCGGTCGGGCCGCGGCGTCGAGCTCGGCCTGCTGGTGCTCGCCCTGGTCGTCGGTTGGGCCGCCTACGTGCTCGTCGGGCTGGGCACCGCCGACCGGGTGCCGGCGGACGCGGTCTGGTACGGCGTGGGTATGGCCGCGATGGGGCTGGGGATGCACGCGGTGCTGCGCTGGCGCGCGCCGTACGCGGACCCGGTGATCCTGCCGGTGGCGGTCGCGATCAACGGCATCGGGCTGGCGATGATCTACCGGATCGACGTCGCCGAGCACACCGACTACGCCGGCAAGCAGCTGGTGTGGACCGCGCTGTCCCTGGTGCTCGCCGCCGGCGTGCTCGCGGTGCTGCGCGACCACCGCACGCTGCGCCGCTACACCTACACCGCGATGGTCGTCGCGCTGGTGCTGCTGGTCGCGCCCTTGGTGCCGGGCATCGGCCGGGACGTCAACGGCGCCCGCATCTGGGTGCGGATCGCCGGCGTCGGGCTGCAGCCGGCCGAGCTGGCGAAGATCGCGCTCGCGGTGTTCTTCGCCGGGTACCTGGTCACCAACCGCGACACCCTGACCCTGGCCGGTCCGCGGGTGCTCGGCATCCAGCTGCCGCGGCTGCGCGACCTGGGGCCGATCGTCGTCGTGTGGGGGACCAGCCTGGCCGTCCTGGTGCTGCAGCGTGACCTCGGCACCAGCCTGCTGCTGTTCGGGCTGTTCGTCGCGATGCTCTACCTGGCGACCGAGCGCGTCTCCTGGGTGCTCATCGGCCTGCTGCTGTTCGTCGTCGGCGCCTGGGCGGCGGCGGCCACGTTCCCGCACGTCGGCGCCCGGTTCGACGTGTGGCTGCACGCGCTGGACGACGCGCAGTACGCCAAGTCGCCCGGCGGGTCGTGGCAGCTGGTGCAGGGGCTGTTCGGGCTGGCCAACGGCGGCCTGTTCGGCACCGGCTGGGGCCAGGGGCGGCCGGACATCGTGACGTTCGCGCAGTCGGACTTCATCGTCACGTCGCTGGGGGAGGAGCTGGGGCTCACCGGCCTGGTCGCGATCCTGCTGATGTACGCCGTGCTCACCGAGCGCGGCCTGCGCACCGCGATCGGCGTCCGGGACGGCTTCGGCAAGCTGCTCGCCGGCGGGCTGGCGTTCGTCATGGCGTTCCAGGTGTTCGTCGTCGTCGGCGGGGTGACCAGGCTGATCCCGCTCACCGGTCTGACGACGCCGCTGCTGGCGTACGGCGGCTCGTCGCTGCTGGCCAACTGGGTCATCGTCGCGCTGCTGCTGCGGGTGTCGGACGACGCCCGCAGGCCTGCGCCCGCGGTCGCGCCGATCAGCGCGCCCACCCCGGTGGTGCCCGCGCCGGCCGCCGCCGGTGACGACCAGCCCACCGAGCGCCTCACCGGAGGCCGCCCGTGAACACGCCGCTGCGCCGCCTGGCGACCATGGTGCTGGTGATGTTCCTCGTCCTGACCGGCGGGGTGACCTGGGTGCAGGTGTTCCAGGCGCAGCGGCTGAACAACGACTCGCGCAACGCGCGCACGCTGTACCGCGAGTTCGGCTCGGCCCGCGGGCCCATCGTCGCGGGCGGCGTCGCGGTCGCCCAGAGCGTGCCGGCCGACGACCCGTTCCGCTACCAGCGCACCTATGCCAACGGCCCGGAGTACTCGGCTGTCACCGGCTTCTACTCGGTGGTCAACGGCCGCAGCCAGCTCGAGGCGGCGGAGAACGCGACGCTGACCGGCAAGTCCGACCAGCTGTTCTTCACCCGGGTGCGTGACCTGCTCACCGGCCACTCGCCGGAGGGCGCCGCGGTGGAGACGACGATCCTGCCGGCCGCACAGGACGCGGCGTGGCAGGCGCTCGGCGACCAGCAGGGCGCCGTGGTGGCGATCGAGCCGTCCACCGGCAAGATCCTCGCGCTCGTCTCGACCCCGGGCTTCGACCCGAACCAGCTCGCCGTCCACGACACCAAGGCCGCCGGTGACGCCTACGACGCGCTCGCCGCCGCCGACGGCAACCCGCTGCGCTCCAACGCCACGCAGGAGCGCTACGCCCCCGGGTCGACGTTCAAGCTGGTCACCGCCGCCGCGGCGCTCGCCAGCGGCCGGTACACGGCGGACACCCAGGTCGCCTCGCCGACCGTGCTCACGCTGCCGAACACGTCCGCCACGATCCAGAACTTCGGCGGGGAGAGCTGCGGCGGCGACACCGTCACGCTGATGCACGCCCTCGAGGTCTCCTGCAACACCGCGTTCGCGCAGCTCGGCATGGACCTGGGCGCCTCCGCGCTGGAGGACCAGGCGAAGAAGTTCGGCTTCGGCGACGACTCACTGACCGTCCCGATGGCGGTGGCGCAGTCGGTGTTCCCGAGCGACCTCGACGCCCCGATGACCGCGCAGTCGGCGATCGGCCAGCGCGACGTGCAGGCGACGCCGCTGCAGATGGCGATGGTCGCGGCCGGTATCGCCAACGGCGGGGTCGTGATGCGGCCCTACCTGGTGCAGACCGTGCGGGCGGCGGACCTGTCCGTCGTCTCGGAGGCGAAGCCGGAGCAGTACTCCACCGCGATGACCTCGACCGACGCTGCCGCGCTGCGGGACATGATGGTCGACGTCGTCGAGCACGGCACCGGCACCGCGGCGCAGATCTCCGGCGTCACCGTGGCGGGCAAGACCGGCACCGCCGAGACCACGGCCGACGCGGCGCCGCACGCCTGGTTCACCGCGTTCGCACCTGCCCAGTCGCCGCGGGTGGCCGTCGCGGTGCTCGTCGAGCACGGCGGCTCCCGCGGCAGCGACGCGACCGGCGGCAAGGTCGCCGCACCCATCGCCAAGGCAGTCATCGAGGCGGTGCTCAACCAGTGATCACCGCACCCGGCGTGGCCCTGGGCAACCGCTACCGGCTGGAGCGGCGGATCGCCGTCGGCGGCATGGGCGAGGTGTGGCAGGCGTACGACGAGTCCTTGACGCGACCTGTCGCGGTCAAGGTGCTGCGCGACGAGTACGCCGGCGACACCGGCTTCC
>CAZFTZ010000178.1:0-2661 GCA_964521875.1 uncultured Cellulomonas sp.
CGGCCATGTCGTCGTCGGTGAAGCCGAGCCGGCCCAGGTTGGTGCGGTAGTTGCGCAAGCCGAGGTACGGCGTCTGCACGCGGGGACGGCCGACGGCGCGCGCCCGCACCGGGTCGGCGTCGAGGACCACCTTGTGCTCGGGGACCAGCAGCTTGTCCCAGCCGAGGATCTCGCGCGCGGTCGCGGTGTGCGCCGGGGTGACCAGGTACGGGTGGGCGCCCGACGAGCGGTCCCGGGCCAGCCCCAGCACCCGCGGGCCGAGTGCCGCGAGGATGCGCCGCTCCGGCGGGACGCCCTCCTCGTCGAGCACGTCGAGGTAGCGGGACAGCCCGTCGTACGGCTTGGCGGCCTCCGCCACCGACTCCGGGTGGCCGGCGCCGATGCCGAGCAGGAACCGGCCGGGGTACCTCTCCTCGAGCCGGTGGAACGAGGCGGCGACCGTGCGCGCGTCGTCCCGCCAGATGTTCACGATGCCGCTGGCGACGTGCAGCGCGCTGGTCGCCGCGAGCGCGGCCTCGGCGTTGTCCAGGCTGCCGGGAGCCCCGCCGATCCACAGCCGGGTGAAGCCGACCTCCTCGGCGAGCACGGCGTCCGACGGCGACAGGTCACGCGACCCGCGCCACAGGGCGAACCTGCGGATGTCCATGGCGATCCCCTCCGGTCGCAGCGTAGGCCCGCCTGCGGCGCGGGCGGCGGGGCGGCGTCGTAGCGTGCGGTCGAGAGCCCGACGACGAAGGAGCGCACCGTGACCGTCAGCGACCGTCTCACGCTGGACACGCCGGACGGGCCGATGCCCGCCTACCGCGCCCGCCCGGACGGCGACGCCCGTGGCGGCGTGCTCGTGGTGCAGGAGGCGTTCGGGCTGACCGGGTACATCCGCTCCGTCGCCGACCGGCTGGCGCAGGCCGGCTGGTACGCGATCGCCCCCGCGCTGTTCCACCGCACCGGCGGCGAGGTGCTGGCCTACGACTTCACGCAGACCCGTCCGCACATGGAGGCCCTCACGCACGACGGCGTCGAGACGGACGTCGACACCTCGCTCGCCCACCTGGCCGCGGCGGGGTTCGCGCCGGAGCAGCAGGGCGTCGTCGGGTTCTGCATGGGCGGGTCGATCACGTTCTTCACCGACGCGCTGCGGCCGGTGGGCGCCGCGGTGACGTACTACGGCGGTGGCGTCGCGACGGGCCGCTTCGGCTACCCGTCGCAGCCGTCGCTGGCGCCCGGGCTGCACGGCGCCTGGCTCGGCCTGTACGGCGACCTCGACAGGAGCATCCCGCCCGACGAGGTCGAGATGCTGCGCGCCGCCGCGGCCGGCGCCTCGGTGCCGACCGAGGTGGTGCGCTACGCCGACGCCGGGCACGGGTTCCACTGCGACGAACGGCCGGACGTCTACGTCGAGGCGGACGCGCTCGACGCGTGGGCGCGCACGCTCGCCTGGTTCGACGAGCACCTGGCCGCCTGAGCGGGCTCGCTACACCGCCTGCTCGTCCGGGGCGGGTGCGGGCGGTGCCGGCGGGACGGCCGGTGGCGCGGTGAGGCGCCCGACGACGTGCGCGGCCACCGCCGCGACCAGACCCACCACCAGCAGGATCGCGGTGGTGCGGATCACGCCGCCTGCCGCCACGTCGTAGGCCGCCACCCGCAGCAGGGCCCGCGACCGGTCGAGCGCCCCGGCGGCCTCGTCGTGCGCGGGCGCCCCGAGCCGCGAGCGGACCACCGCGAGCACGACGAGCGTCACGACCATCAGCCCGGCGAGGCCCAGGCCGGTCCACAGCACGGCCTGCCGCCGTCGTCGGGCAGACGCGACACCCGCGGCCAGCAGCACCACGACCGCCACCGGTAGCCAGATGCCGAGCGCCGCGACCGCGCGGTGGCCGGTCGCGACGGCCGAGAGCCCGGGTAGCTCCACCAGGTCGACGGTGCGGTCCACGGCGGGGATCAGCGACGCGAACCGCACGCCGCGGTCGGCGAGTGCCTGGCGGGCACGGTCCACCACCGGCCCCACCTGGAGCACCAACGTGTCGCCGCGGACGACGAGCGAGGCCGACGGGTCGCCCTGGACTCCCGCCAGTGCCCGCGAGTGCGCCTGGCGCAGCATCCCCTCCCAGAGCGCAGGGAACTGGTCCGAGGCGACCAGCGCGCGGACCTGCTCGTCGATGACTGACCGCACCGTGCTCGCCGCGCGGTCACCGAGCGACTGGATCACGCTTCCCACCACCGACGGCAGCGACAGCCGGTCGAGCAGGTCCGTCAGTGCCGAGCCGGCGAGCGACGAGAAGTCGACCGTCGCGTCCAGGCCGGCGATCGCGGCGTCGGCGACCGCGTCCTGCACGCCGCGGTCGGAAGCCAGCGGGCCGTACCGCGCGACGAACCGGTCGGTGTCAGTCAGCTGGACCCGCGCGTGGGCCGCCACGACCGCCACCGGGGTCGCCAGCAGGGCGAGCACGACGAGGACGGCGGCGAGGACCCCCCGCACGCGACCCGCACCCGCCGACACCGCGGAGCCGCCTTCAGGCGAGGAGCCGGGACTTCTGGTCCGCGAACTCCGCGTCGGTCAGCACGCCGGCGGCGTGCAGGTCGGCGAGCCGGCTCAGCAGCTCGATGCGCTGCGCGGGGTCGACCGCGGGAGCCGCGGGTGCCGGCGGCGGGGTGACGACCGGC
>CAZFTZ010000179.1:0-4483 GCA_964521875.1 uncultured Cellulomonas sp.
GTGGTGCTGGCGTTCGCGCGCTCGGAACCGGGCGCCGCCGAGGCGCTCGCCGCCCGGCCGACGGTGTTCCGCCGGTCGCTCGCCGTGCTGGGGCGGGCGCGTGGCTGAGCCGTCGGTGCTGCTGGCGGGCGGGGGGACGGCAGGACACGTCAACCCTCTGCTCGCGGTCGCGGACGCGCTGCGAGCGGCCCGGCCGGGCATCGGCCTCGTCGCGCTCGGCACCGCGGAGGGACTGGAGTCGCGCCTGGTGCCCGAGCACGGGCTGGCGCTGGCCGTGGTGCCGCGTGTGCCGCTGCCGCGCCGCCCCACCCTCGACTGGCTGCGCCTGCCCGGACGGCTGCGGTCCGCGGTCCGCGCGGCCGGTGCCGCCATCGACGCCTCGGGTGCCCGCGTCGTCGTCGGCTTCGGCGGCTACGTCTCCACCCCGGCGTACCTGGCGGCGCGGCGGCGCCGCATTCCCGTCGTCGTGCACGAGCAGAACGCCCGCCCCGGGCTGGCGAACCGGCTCGGCGCGCGCCGGGCGGCCGCAGTGGCGGTGACGTTCCCGGGGACGCGGCTGCCGCGTGCCCAGGTGACCGGCCTGCCGCTGCGCGCACCGATCGCCCGACTGGCCGACGACCGCGCGGCCGACCCCGTGGCCACCAGGATGCGCGGCGCGATCGAGCTCGGCCTGGACGCCTCGCTGCCGACGCTGCTGGTCACCGGCGGCTCGCTCGGCGCCCTGTCGCTGAACCGCGCGGTCGCGGGTGCCGCGGCCGACCTGCTGGCCGCGGGTGTGCAGGTGGTGCACCTCACCGGCAACGGCAAGGCGGAGCCGGTGCGTGCCGCGCTGGCGGGCGTGCCCGGTGCCGAGCGGTACCACGTGCTGGAGTACCTCGGCCGGATGGAGCTCGCCCTCGCCGTCGCCGACCTGGTGCTGTGCCGCTCCGGCGCGGGCACCGTGTGCGAGCTCGCGGCGCTCGGCATCCCCGCGGTCTACGTGCCGCTGCCGTTCGGCAACGGCGAGCAGCGGCTCAACGCTGCGGGCGTCGTCGCGGCCGGGGGAGGCCTGCTCGTCGAGGACGCGGCGATGGACCCCGACTGGGTGCGCGCGCACCTGCTGCCGCTGCTCGCCGGGAAGACGGCGGCGTCGACGCGCACGCGGATGGCGGCCGCGGCCGCCAAGGTCGGCGTGCGGGACGCTGCCGCGCGCGTCGCCGGCCTGGTCACCGCGCTGCTGCCGGCGGCCGACGAGGTTGCGCCCGCGGTGCCGACGCCGCCCGTGCCCGCCGCAGTCGGCGACGACAGCGGCACCACCGACGAGCCGTTCGACCCCCCGGACCTCGCCGACCTCGGTCACGTCCACCTCGTCGGCGTCGGCGGCGCGGGCATGTCCGCGGTTGCTTCGCTCCTCGCCGCGCGCGGCCTGCACGTCTCCGGCTCGGACGCCGCCGACGGACCGGCGCTGGCCGCACTCCGCGCAGCGGGTGTCGACGTCCACGTGGGTCACGACGCGGCGCACGTCGCGGGGGCGGACACGCTCGTGGTCTCGTCGGCCATCCGCGAGACCAACCCCGAGCTGGCTGCCGCCCGTGCCGCCGGGCTGCGGGTGCTGCACCGCTCGCAGGCGCTCGCCGCGCTCATGGCGGGCCGCGACGCCGTGGCGGTCGCCGGCGCGCACGGCAAGACGACGACGTCGGCGATGGTCGCCACCGCGCTGCTCGCCGCGGGCCGCGACCCGTCGTTCGCGATCGGCGGGGTGGTCATCGGCCCGGACGGCCCGCTGGGCGGAGCCCGCGACGGCGCCGGCCCGTTCGTCGCCGAGGCCGACGAGTCCGACGGCTCCTTCCTCAACTACGCCCCGCTCGTCGCGATCGTCACCAACGTCGAGCCCGACCACCTCGACCACTACGGCACGCGCGAGGCCTTCGAGGACGCCTTCGCCCGGTTCGCGGCACGGATCCGTCCCGGCGGCCTGCTCGTCGCCTGCGCCGACGACGAGGGTGCGACGCGGCTCGTCGCCCGCGTCCGGGAGGCCCTGGCGGCCAACGGTGTCGCGGTGACCACCTACGGCCGCACCGCGGGCGCCGACGTACCGGTCGGCCCGACGGTTCCCACCGTCGACGGCACCTGGGTCACCGACCTGACGGACGCTGACGGCACCGCCACCGTGACGCTCGCCGTCCCCGGCGACCACAACGGCCTCAACGCCGCGGCGGCATGGGTCGCGCTGCGCCGGCTCGGCCTGACGCCCGACGAGGCCGCGGCCGGTCTGTCGTCGTTCCGCGGCACCGGCCGCCGCTTCGAGGACCGTGGCACCGCCGGTGGCGTCCGCGTCGTCGACGACTACGCCCACCACCCGACCGAGATCGCCGCCCTGCTGCGCGCCGCCCGCCAGGTGGCCGGCGACGGCCGGCTCGTCGTGCTGTTCCAGCCGCACCTCTACTCGCGCACCAGGGCGTTCGCCGACCAGTTCGCGTCGGCGCTGTCTGCGGCCGACGAGGTCGTCGTCACGGACGTCTACGCCGCCCGCGAGGACCCGGACCCCGCCGTCACCGGCGAGACGATCGCCAGCCGCATGGACGACCGCGCCCGCTTCGTCCCCGACCGCGAGGACGCCGCACGCGCCGCCGCCGCCCTGGCCCGCCCCGGCGACCTCCTCCTCGTCGTCGGCGCCGGCGACGTGACCACGCTCGCCCCCCTGGTCCTCGACACCCTCGCCCACCGCGCCGCGCACGGGAACGAGACCACGCCATGAGCCCCTCCCGCCCCCCGGCACCCCGCCCGGCCCAGCTCCGCAAGTCGCCCCCGGCCCCGAAGCCGCCCGCCACGCCTGGCACCCCGAACCCCGTCACGCAGGGCACCCCGAACCCCGCCACGCAGGGCACGCCGAGGCCCGCTACGCGCCAGCACCCGACCCACGAGCCCGCACCGGGCCCGACCCCCGCGACCGGCAAGCGGAGCGCGGCCGGGAACTCGGCGGATGTGCCGCGCGTCAGGGCTGCGCTCGCGAAGCCCGCACCCTCCCACCCGAGGCGACGCGCCGCCAGCGCAAGCACCGCCGCGACCCCGTCCGCGCAGCCACCTACGTCACCACCGGCCACGGGATCCGTCACCGGGACAGCCCGCACGACGTACGAGGTCAGGAGGTTCCGCGGCCCCGTCCGCCCGGCCGTCGTCTCCACGCGCTCCGCCGAGCGCTTCGCCGAGCGCGCCAGGGCGGCCCGCAACCTCGCCCGCCGACAGATCGCGCTCGTCGTCGGCGGTGTCCTGGTGGTCGTCGGCCTGGGCTACCTGGTGCTCTTCTCGCCGGTGTTCGCCCTCGACCCCGCGAAGGCGACGGTCACCGGAGCAGGCACCGTGGTGGCGGTGGACCAGGTGACCGCGGTGGTGACCAGGCACCAGGGCACTCCGCTGCCACGCCTGGACGTGGCGGGGCTGCGCGCCGAGGTGCTCCAGGTGCCGGGTGTGCGCGACGCCACGGTCTCCCGCGACTGGCCGCGGGGGCTGACGATCACGCTGGTCAGCCGGGAGCCGGTGGCCGCCGTCCCGGAGCAGCAGGCGCCCCAGGGCGCGGCGGCGCCCGGGTACGCGCTGCTCGACGAGGACGGCGTCCAGGTGGGACGCACCGACGCCGCGCCGGGTGGACTGCCCGTGGTGGACGTCCCGGTCGACGACGCCCGCACGCTGCAGGCGGTGCTGTCGGTGGTGCGCCAGCTGCCGGACGACCTGGCGGCCCAGGTGGCCGACGTGGCGGCGCAGACGCAGGACACCATCTCGATGACGCTGCGCGACGGTGTCACGGTGGCCTGGGGGAGCGCGGACGAGACGGCGCTCAAGGTGGCGGTGCTGAACGCGCTGCGCGCCTCGCCCGCGGCGGCCGGCGCCCACACGATCGACGTGTCCGCCCCGCGGATGCCGATCACGAAGTAGCCGACACGCGCGGCGCGGTCGTTGATCGGGTCCAGGTCCGGACTTACCTTCACCGACGACGAAGGACCTGACATAACTCTAACCCTCGACTTGAGGGTGAAGGTTGAGGGACCCGGCTAGAGAGGCGCGAACCGATGGCAGCTCCGCAGAACTACCTGGCGGTCATCAAGGTCGTCGGCATCGGCGGCGGCGGCGTCAACGCCGTCAACCGGATGATCGAGGTCGGCCTCAAGGGTGTCGAGTTCATCGCCATCAACACGGACGCGCAGGCCCTGCTGATGTCCGACGCCGACGTCAAGCTCGACGTCGGCCGCGAGCTGACGCGCGGCCTGGGCGCCGGTGCCGACCCGGAGGTCGGGCGCAAGGCGGCCGAGGACCACGTCGAGGAGATCGAGGACGTCATCCGCGGCTCCGACATGGTGTTCGTCACCGCGGGCGAGGGCGGCGGCACCGGGACCGGCGGCGCGCCGGTCGTGGCGCGGGTCGCGCGGTCGCTCGGCGCCCTGACGATCGGCGTCGTCACGCGGCCGTTCACCTTCGAGGGCCGCCGCCGCGGGGTGCAGGCCGACTC
>CAZFTZ010000180.1:0-6389 GCA_964521875.1 uncultured Cellulomonas sp.
GGTGCGGAGATGTCCTCCAGGTTGATCCCCGCGAACACCGGCGCGATCGCGCACACGGTGTCGACGATGAGGTCGACGTCGGTGGTGTCCAGCGCGATGGGGAACGCGTCGATGTCGGCGAACCGCTTGAACAGCACCGCCTTGCCCTCCATCACCGGCAGCGCGGCCAGCGGGCCGATGTCGCCGAGGCCGAGCACCGCGGTGCCGTCGGTCACCACGGCGATCGTGTTGCGCTTGATCGTCAGCCGGCGGGCGTCGTCGGGCCGGGCGGCGATCGCCTCGCAGACCCGCGCGACTCCCGGCGTGTAGACCATGGACAGGTCGTCGCGGTTGCGCAGCGGCACCTTGGCCTCGACCGACAGCTTGCCGCCCAGGTGCGCCAGGAACGTCCGGTCGGAGACGCGGTCGACGACCACGCCGTCCAGCGCCTCGATGGCGGCGACGATCGCCGCGGCGTGGTCCTCGCCCCGGGTGTCGCAGGTGACGTCGACCGTCATCTGCTCGCGACCCGACGACTGCACGTCCAGGGCGGTGACGATGCCGCCGGCCGACTCGATCGCCGTCGTCAGCTCGCTGACGGCGGTCGGTCTGGCGCGGACGCGCAGCCGTGCGGTGATGGAGGACGAGACGCTCGGCGCCGAGACCATGGGGTCATTGTGAGCACGGCGCCCCGTCGCGAGGGGGAGGCCGCGCGGCGCCGGCTACGGCGCGGAGGGTTGCGCCGTGCGCGTGGGGCCTTCCGGACTGCCCCCGGGACTGCCCTCCGGACCGCCCTCCGGGGTGGCCGACGAGCGGTAGCCCGGGTGCCGGTCGGCCCCCAGACCGCGCAGCTCGCTCAGCTCCGTGAGCAGCTCGAACAGCCGGGTTCGCTGCTCGGCGGTCAGGCCATCGGTCAGTGCCGCCTCCTGCGCCTCGGCGGCGCGTCGCAGCGCGGCGAGCAGCGTGCGGCCGCGCTCGGTCAGGTTGAGCTGCTGGGTGCGGCGGTCCACCGTGCCCCGGGTCCGGGTGACCAGGCCGGCGGCTTCGAGACGGTCGACGAGGGCGACGACCCGGCTCTGCACCGCGCCGAGGCGGTCCGCGAGCTCGCGCTGGCTGATGCCGGGCGCCCGGCCGATGATCCGCACGACGCCTGCCTCGGACGGCGTGATGCCCAGCTCGCGCGTCTGCTGCGCGAACAGCCCGGCCGCGTGCTCGCCGAGCTGGGACAGCAGGAACCCGATGCGGGCGGGGCGCACCGTGGGCATGCCCGAAGACTAGAGCATTGACAGCATCATTCACATAACGAATGATTAGCGGCATGACGGAATATGACGAGGGACACCCGCGGGGCGGCCCGGGCGCCGGCCCGGGCCCCGGTCGTCGTCGGCCCGGCGGACCCCCTCCCGGGACCCTGGCGACGATCGCGCTGGTGCTGTCGGTCGCCGGCGTCGTCGTGCCGGTCGCCCTGGCCGGCGCGACGTTCCCCGGACCGGACGCGACGCCCGAAGTGGTCGCCGCCTACCTGGACGACCGCACACCCGCGCTGTGGGCGGGCGTGCTCGCGTTCGCCGCGTCCGTGCCGACCGGCATCTACGCCGCGACCGTCTACGCGCGCCTGCTGCGACTGGGCATCCGCGTGCCCGGACCGGGCATCGCCTTCTTCGGGGGCGTCAGCGCGTCGGTGCTGCTCGCGGCCTCGGGGTTGCTGACGTGGTCGCTCGCCGACGGCGCCCCCGGCGTGCCGGCAGAGGTGCTGCGCCTGCTGCTGCACCTGGTGTTCGCGCTCGGGGGGATCGGCTGCGTCGGCGGCCTCGGGCTGCTCGTCGCCGGCATCGCCGTGCCGGGGCTGATCCTCCGGCTGGTCCCACGGTGGCTCGCTTGGACCGGGCTGGTGCTCGCCGTGGCGAGCGAGGTGTCGTTCCTCGGGCTGCTCTGGGCCGGCTTCGACGTGCTGCTGCCGCTCGGCCGTTTCGTCGGACTGCTGTGGCTCGCGGTGGCCGGCTTCCTGCTGCCGCACGACCGGCACCAGGTGAAAGGTCGGCCGGAATGAGCGAGCTGGACGGCCGGGTGGCCCTGGTGACCGGCAGCTCGCGTGGCATCGGGGCGGCGGTCGCGCGCCGGTTCGCGGCCGCCGGTGCCGCCGTCGCCGTGCACGGGCGCGACGCGGGTGCGGTGGCGGCGGTCGAGCGGCAGGTCGTTGACGCGGGTGGGCGGGCGACGGGTGTGCTCGCGGACCTCACGGACGCCGCCCAGGTGGCCGCGTTGCGGGCGACGGTGGAGGAGCGACTCGGACCGGTCGACGTCCTGGTCGCGTGCGCCGGCGGCAGCCCGACCCCACCGGCACCGGTCGAGGAGATGACGGAGCAGGCGTGGCGGGCCGCGATCGACGTCAACCTCAGCGCGACGTTCCTCACAGTCAAGGAGCTCCTGCCGGGGATGAAGCAGCGCCGCCGCGGCTCGATCGTGACGCTGTCGTCCGCCGCCGCGCGCCGGCCGACCGCGCAGTCGCCTGTCGCCTACACCGCCGCGAAGGCCGGGATCCTGCTGCTGACCCGGCAGGTCGCACTCCAGGCCGGACCGTTCGGGGTGCGGGCCAACGCCCTGGCTCCCGAGACCATCCTCACCGAGCGGAACCTGCAGCAGATCCCCGCGCAGCTGCGCGAGCAGCTGGCCGCGGCCCACCCGGTGCCACGTCTCGGTACGCCGGAGGACGTCGCGGACGCGGCGCTGTTCCTCGCCTCGGACCGCTCCGGCTGGATCAGCGGCGTCTGCCTCGACGTCGCCGGCGGGTCGGTGCTCGCCTGACGACACCAACGACGGCGCCCCGTCCGGGGACGCCGCCGTCGTCCTGAGGTTCGAGGGTGATCATGCGTGCACCGTGAGTGTCGCAACGGGACCAGCCCGGTCGACCTGCCCTAGGGGGGCAATCCTGCGCGTGGGTTCCCTCGAACGTTCAGTTGTGGTCCCTTGATAACGCTTTCGACGCGGCTTGCCTACCCCTCGCCACGTCGGTGCAGGTCGCGCGAGGACGCGGGTCGCATGGCGGAACGCCGGGCCGCGATGTGGACGGAACGGACCAGCACCACCGCGGCGACGGCGAGCACGACGAGCCCGGCGACCCCCGCCGCCGCGAACCTCGACCGACGCGTCGCGAACGGTCGCAGGCTCACCGGCCGCTCGAACCGCAGCGCTCCCCAGCCGCGCTCGTCGGCCAACCGGCGCAGCGCGCTGTTGGGGTTGACGACGAACGCGTGCCCGACGACCTCGAGCATGGGGGCGTCGGTGATGGAGTCGGAGTACGCGTAGCACTCGGCGAGGTCGTAACCGCGCTGCGCCGCCAGCTCGGCGATCGCGTCGGCCTTCTGCTGGCCGTAGACGTAGCGGTCGATCCGGCCGGTGTAGCGGCCGTCGGCCACTTCCATGCGCGAGGCGATGACGTCGTCCGCGCCGACGAGCTCGGCGATCGGGCGCACCAGCTCGGTGCCGGAGGCGGACACCACGACGACGTCGCGGCCGGCGGCGTGGTGCTCGCCGATCAGCGCGACCGCCTCGGCGTAGACCGTCGGGTCGATCGACTCGTGGAGGGTCTGGCGGATGATCGCCTCGACCTGCGCGGCGTCCCAGCCGGTGACCATCCGGGAGAGCTGGGCGCGCAGCCGCTCGGTCTGCGCCTCGTCGGCCCCGCCCATGAGGAAGACCAGCTGCGCGTAGCCGGCGCGGAGCATCGAACGCCGGGTGAGCAGGCCCTCCGCCAGGAACGGGCGGCTGAAGGCGGTGGCCGACGAGGTCGCGATGATCGTCTTGTCGAGGTCGAAGAACGCCGCCGCGCGGGGATGCTGCGCCATGCTCCGACCCCCTTCGCGCATCCGCCCCGACCCTGTCGTCGAGCCTAGCGGCGGGCTCCGACGCGGGTGGGTGAACCAGGAGACCCGCCGGAGCCGGGGTCGGGACGGCCGCCGCGGTGCGGTGAGCCGTCCACAGCCCGCTGCGCGGATGCGGCCGTCCCGTGGTCGTTGCGGAGCCGTGCCCGCGCAAGGGCCGGGGCGTGCAGGGTGACGGGTCGGACGGCGGCGGGACGGGGGGTGGTGCGGGTGGACCAGGGCGTGGTCGTCGGGGTCGTCGGTGCCCGCGGCGGTGTCGGCGCCTCGACGCTGGCAGCGCTGGTCGCGTCACGTGCGTCGCGACGGACCGCGACGGTGCTCGTCGACCTCGACGAGGCTGCCGGCGGGGTCGACGTGCTCGTCGGGATCGAGGAGGAGCCCGGCGCGCGCTGGCCGGACCTCGCGCAGGCGCGCGGCGACGTCGACGGGCGGGACGTCGTGGCGCTGCTGCCGCGGTGGGGCAGGGTGGCGGTGCTGTCGTCGGACCGGGTGCGGCCGGGACCGCTGGAGCCGTCCGCCGCGGCGGACGTGGTCGGTGCCGTGGCGAGGGCGTCGGGGTGCGTGGTGGTCGACCTGGGAAGGGCGGGCGCGCTCGCGGGCCACCCGGTGATGGCGCGGTGCCACCTCGTCGCGCTGGTCACGGGCCGTGACCTGCGCTCGGTCGCCGGAGCGCTCGCGCTGCGAGCTGCGTCGGAGTCGGGTGGCTCGCGGGTGGGACTCGTCGTGCGCGGGCCGGCGCCGGGCGGGCTGGGTGTCGCGGAGCTCGCCGAGGTGGTGGGGCTGCCCGTGCTGTGGTCCGGCCGTGCCGATCGCGGCGTCGCGCGCGCTGCTGAACAGGGCGTGCTGACGGCCCGCGGTCCGGCCGGCCGGGCGGCGGCGGCCGTCCTGGACGGGCTGCTGTGAGCGCCGACACCGAGGTCGGGGGCCCGCGGCGGCGCGGTGGATCGTCCGCCGGGGAGCGCGACGACGGGGTCGGGGCCGAGGTCGTCGGGTCGGGGATCGTCGCCGCGGTGCGGCGCCGGATCGACGCCGGGACAGCCTCCGCCCGCCCCGGGGCAGCGGTGTCGCCCGACGACGCCGCGCTGCGGGCCGCCGTTGCCGAGGCGGTGCGCGAGGCGGGCCGGGTGCTCGGCCCGTCGGGCCTCGACCAGGCGGTCCGCGACGTGCGCGACGAGCTGTTCGGCGCCGGCCCGTTGCAGCGCTGGCTGGACGACCCGGAGGTGACCGACGTGCTGGTCAACGCGCCCGACGAGGTCTGGGTGGAGCGCGCCGGCCGGCTGCAGCGCACGACGACCCGGTTCGCCTCGGCCGCCGAGGTGAGGGCGCTCGCGGTGCGGCTGGCGGCCGCCGGCGGGCAGCGCCTCGACGACGCGGCACCGACGGTCGACGCCCGGCTCCCCGACGGCACGCGGCTGCACGCCGTGCTGCCACCGCTCGGCGGCCCGTGCCCGCTGCTCAGCCTGCGCGTGGTGCGTCCGCGCCCGTTCACGCTCGACGAGCTGGCGGCCTCCGGCACGGTGGCCGCCGAGGCGGTCCCGGTGCTGCGTGCGCTGGTCGCGGCACGGGCGTCGGTGCTGGTCAGCGGGGCGACCGGCTCCGGCAAGACGACGCTGCTCGCCACGCTGCTGTCCCTCGTCCCGCCCGACGAGCGGATCGTGGTGATCGAGGAGAGCGGCGAGCTGCAGCCCGCGCACCCGCACGTGGTCCGGCTGGTGACGCGGCGTGCGAACGTCGACGGCGCCGGCCGGGTCGACCTGCCCGAGCTGGTGCGCCAGGCGCTGCGGATGCGGCCCGACCGGATCGTGCTCGGGGAGTGCCGCGGCGCCGAGGTGCGCGACGTGCTGGCGGCGCTCAACACCGGGCACGAGGGTGGGTTCGCCACGGTGCACGCCAATGCCGCGACGGACGTCCCCGCCCGTCTGGAGGCGCTCGGGTCGCTGGCGGGGCTGTCGCGGGACGCGCTCGCGGCGCAGGCGGCGTCGGCGGTCGACGCGGTGCTGCACCTGCGACGGGCCGGTCCCGGGCGGTCGGCGCGGCACCTGGAGGAGGTCGGCGTGGTGCGCCGCGGGCCGGACGGCGCCCTGGCGGTGGTGACCGCGCTGCGCTGCCCGGTCGGGGGCAAGCCCGAGCGCGGGCCGGGCTGGCCGGTGCTGGCACGCCGCGTCGGCGAGGCGATGCCGAACGAGCGTCCTTGTGACGTGGCCGACGACCTGCCGTTCGCGGCGATGGAACGTGCTCGGCGTCGAACGGCCGAGGGCGGTGCCGCGGGCACCGGGGGAGCGTCGGAGGTCGGGTCACGGTGACGGCCGCAGCACTGCTCGTCGGGACCGCTGCGGCCGCGGCGCTGGCCGCGGGCGCCGGGCCTCGCCGGACGCTCCGGCCTGCCGCCGAGCCGCGAGGAGCTCCCGCCGCCGACGGCTGCGTCCCCGGCCACCTGGCGGCCGTCGCGCTGCCGTGGCGCAGGCGCCGACGAACCGGTTCCGAGGACGGCCGGCTCGCCGCTGTGCTGGTCGAGGTGGCGTCGCTGCT
>CAZFTZ010000181.1:0-9330 GCA_964521875.1 uncultured Cellulomonas sp.
CGAGTTCCGTCCGTCATACACGGAAAGTTGGATTATGCGCGTCTGAAATAGAAGAACTCCGAAACATTATGACAAGGGAGAAAACCATGCCGAATGCGCGCCTCCGGGGTCCCGGGCTCGTAATGCTGCTGGTGTGCAGCGGCTACGCCATTGCGCAGGAGGCGCAGGTAACTCCCGTGAAATTGAACATCGCCGCCCAGCCGCTGGGGAAAGCACTGAATGCCTGGGCGAGCCAGACGGGCTACCAGATCCTCATCCCGGCAAGCGCCGAGCAGGGGCGGACCGCGCCGAGTGTCAATGGTCGGTATACGCCGGAAGGGGCGCTGAAGATTCTGCTGGCGAGCAGTGATCTTCGGTATGAGTTTGTGGGGACGCGGGCGGTGACGATTCGGGAGGCCAAGAGCGATTCGAGTGCAGCAAGCGCGAAATCATTTGCTGCGCCCCCCGCAGGGGAGCCCACCGTGGAGGGAGAGCGCCCTTTAGTGATGGCGCAAAGCCGCCCGCGCGAAGAGAAAGCGGCGGCGATACCGGAGGCCGGGGCGCAGAGAGAACGCGCCAGCGGGAATAAAGACTCCATCGACCAGGTTGTTATCACTGGAACGCACATACGTGGGATTGAGAACCCAACCAGCTCCGTCTCAATTTATGATCGCGAATGGATTGAGCGGAGCGGTTTCACCTCCACACGACAAGTCATTCAGGCGCTTCCACAGAGCGTTGGTGCAGGCCAGTACGGCGCGACGGAAGATGGCGCACTTGGTCCCGGATCATCGGCTCGGTCCAATAACGAAGCAGCTACCGGTGTAAACCTTCGTGGGTTAGGGCCGTCAGCCACTTTGGTATTGCTAAACGGCCACAGGCTAGCACCATCCGCATTTGGTGGAATCGTTGACATCTCTCGAATTCCGATAGAGGCCATTGATCGTGTCGAGGTGTTACCGGACGGCGCGTCGGCCATCTATGGCGCGGATGCCGTAGCAGGTGTAGTCAACTTTATGCTTCGCAAGGATTTCGACGGCTCTCAGACGACCTTGAGGTACGGCAAAGTCACAAATGGGGGGCTCAATGAAAGGCAGATTGGCCAGACGCTGGGAAGAACATGGGAAAGCAGCTCAGCGCTATTGAGCCTCAACTTGGACCAGCGAAGCGAATTGAGCTCCCAAGAACGTTCGTTCACGCAGACAGCGGTTAGTCCAACAGATATCTTGCCCAGAACTCGCGACTACTCCCTACTATTCCACGGAGACGTACAACTGAGTTCGGCTCTGCAAGCATTCGGAGATATCCTGACGTCAAAGAAGAACATCAAGCGTCGCTTCTCAGATACCTTTTCGTCCTCCGCCAACGATGTCGACGCCGATCAGGCTGCGCTCACCGGCGGGCTCACATACAAGTTGGCGGGCTCGTGGACTCTCGAGGCATCAGGTACGTTCAGCCGTGCGACACTGGACCAATCTTTCGTCTCAACGGCCCCACCGCAAAATTATGTGAACGGAAGCCGCGCCGCTCTCAATAGGTCAAAGCTCTCGTCGGCTGATATCAAGGCGGACGGCTCGCTGTTCAGAACGCCAGGTGGAGAAGCTAAGGCCGCCCTTGGTGCCACCTTGCGCAGCGAGACATTTGACTCGCTACTCACATACCTGCCCCTTAGCCGTTCGTTTAGTCGGCACGTCTACAGTGGCTTTGCTGAAGCGTATGTGCCAATCATCGGGAAATCGAATAGCCACCCCTTTATCGATTCCCTCGACCTGTCGTTCGCGGTTCGATATGACCACTACTCCGACTTCGGAGGGACGACAAATCCTAAGTTCGGGCTTATGTGGGGCCCCGCGATGCCACTTCGATTGCGCGCTTCCTACAGCAAGTCTTTCCGGCCCCCAACGGCGGCCGAAGAGATACTCAAGTACGGTGGACTAACAGTATTCGTGTTCCCTTTCGCTTCGCCCAGCGGTAGCGGCACGGTCCCGACGTACCTACTCAGCGGCACTAATCCTAATCTCCAGCCGGAGAAGTCACGCACAACATCCATTTCGCTCGACTATCTACCTCCTGGTCTCCAGAGCGCGAAATTCTCTATTGGGTACTACGATACATTCTTCCGCGATCGGATCGTTGTACCACCGCTGGTGACCAGCGCGCTGCTCCATCCCGAAGTATATGGCTCGCTGATCACGTCTTTTCCGGACTCTGCGGCAGCCGATGCATTTCTAGCAAATGCGATGTCGCAAGGTGCCACGCTAAACGACTTTTTCCATCTTGGAACCTCCGGCGTGCGTTACGCTTACTCGACTCAACAACAGAATGCGGCGGAGGTGAAGCAGCGCGGCGTTGACATTTCGGGAGAGTTCAGCTTCAGAAACGGCTCAAACGTGTATTTCGCCCGTTTAGTCGGCGCGTATCTTGATAAGATAGACACCGCATTCACTGACACGTCGGTGCCGACCGATATCGTCAATACGTACGGCAATCCGCTCCGGCTTCGGTTGCGCACCGATTTCACTTGGTCACGCAATGCGTGGCAAGTGACCTCTGCGATTAACTATTCGAATCGCTACTCTGATACCTCCGCCACACCAACCGGCTCAATAGGGTCGATGACGACGTTCGATCTCAATCTGGCGTATTACGCTAGTGGTGATCGGGACGCCAAAGGGCTATCTGCAAGTCTCGCCGCATTCAACGTTTTCGACCGTTCGCCGCCCTACGTCAATGGGCTAGGGCTCGCTGGTGTCCACTATGATGTTGGAAACGGAGATCCCATAGGCCGGTTCATTTCATTGTCGGCCACCATGCGTTGGTGATCTTTAGAGACACATTACTACATGAGTCTGTACCGACTTCCGAGTGTCTCGGGCGCTCGCGGGCTACGAGTTTCCGCAAAAATAGTCATTTCTCTGCATCTAGTGTGCGGACCAGCGATTGTGAGTGGAGCTGCAAAGCCACCCTTGACCGTCGTCGAGGCCATCGAGACGGCACGAATCATGAACAGCGCGACCTGGCAAGGCTCGCTGTTGGGAGGTGAGTCACAGCCGGTATCCAGATCTCCGAATGGTGATCGCTACGCGATTCGCGTTGTACGAGGAGACGCTAAGAGGAACGGTGTTTGGTTAGATTTGTACTCAGGCCAGATGGATTCAGTGGCCACTTTCTCGAAGCCGAAACTCGTTGCCCGCTTGTTTTCAAGTGGCAAGGGCTCTGGAAGCGGAATCACCGGGTCCGAATCTGACGTGATCGACGCCGCCAACGAACTCCGGTGGATCGGAAATCACCGCGTGGCATTTCTTTGGACTGCGCAGGGCGGCGTTAGGCAGGTCGTTTTGATCGACCTGGATTCGCAGCAGGTGCGCTATGTCACGAATAGTGCGACTGCTGTGCGCGCTTTCGGGATTGCGCCTGATGGGACCGTGTTGTACGCGGCGGAGGCGATCCACCCTAGGGACCGATCGCAGCAGCTTCTGAAGAGTGGCTTCGCTGTGCCGCGCAACGCCGACATCATCGGCCTTCTGCGCGGCGATGTTGACGGCTACACCAACATCGATCGCTTCTGGAATTGCGAATGGTTCATAACTTCGCAGGATGGGCGTCCGGCCCGGAAGATTCGAGTCGGTGGCCATGAATTCGATCTCTATCCAAATCATTGGATATCAATGTCCCCCGACGGCCACACAGCTATCGTCAACAGTGCTCCAACGCAGATCCCGCAAGATTGGATTCGTTATGACGGAATGAACGGCTTGATCAGGGCCTACATTCAGGAGGGGCTTCGTTCTCGATCTAGCGTTTCGGGTAGGTTCGTGCAGCAGCTATTCGTAGTTGACCTCTCCAGCGGTGTTTCGAGGCCACTTTGGCCGGCATTTGCAGCGTATGCTGGACATGTGCCCTGGTCACCTGACGGCAGATCTGTGCTACTCGCCCCAACATTCCTGCCCCCGAGCACTTCTGACGCAAGCGGACTGGAGGGAAGGGCAGTTGCCGAAGTCGAAGTGTCGACGGGTGCATATCACGTCTTGCCAATTGAGGTGGGCGAATCTGGCGTTTCGGAGGTTGAGTGGATCGATAATGAAACCGTTCGCTTGGATCTCATCGAATCTGGGCGAATCTCTCGATCAAGGGTTTTTCAGAGGAAGAATGGAAGTTGGGTGGCGCTCAGCCGTGTGTCCCAAGAACTGGGAATGCGCACAAATGTACGGTTTGAGATTCAAGAAAACCTGCACACGCCGCCTAAACTATACGCCATCGAGGCGGAGCGTCGACGACTGGTCCTCGATCCGAATCCGCACCTGCAAGAGTCCTTCGCTTTTAGTCGCGTCGAGTTGATCTCCGGGCGCACGAGGGATGCGGACTGGAGTGGCCTCCTCTATTACCCGCTTCACTATAAGGATGGCCGGCGCTATCCCCTGGTCATTCAGAGTGATGACGGCCGACCTCCTCGAGACAAGTTCACGATCTATGGATCAGGCTGGATGCCCGGCCTGGGTCCGTCTTTAGTTGCGGTGTACCCAGGACAGCTCCTCGCCAATCGCGAAATGTTTGTTTTGCACCTTTACGCGCACACGGAGAAGGGCACACCGCGCGAGGCCGAAGAGTTCATGCACGCTTACGAAGCGGCTATTCACACGCTGGTCGGCCGTGGCCTTATAGAAGGCAGCAAGGTAGGTTTGGTGGGTTTCAGCAGGACGGGGTGGAAGGTCGAGTACACCTTGTCACACTCAGATCTTCATTTCGCAGCCGCCATCGCAGCAGATAATCTTGAGCCGAGCTACTTTGCCGGTGTGCTCGCCGACTGGGACATCGAATTGCAGCGGGTAAATGGAGGTGCACCGTTTGGCGAAGGCATCAAACCATGGCTGGAGCGGGCACCGGGTTTCAATGCGCAACGGATCACAACGCCGTTGCAGCTCATCAGTCAATCAAATTCACTCTGGGGATTGCTAGATCCATGGGAACTCTTCGCAAACCTCCGCTACCTCAATAAACCAGTGGAGCTCTACGTCATACCAGACATCGCTCATGGAACACACAATACGCAGAATCCCGCGCAGATCGCCGGTGCACAGCAAAGCGCCATTGACTGGTTTGATTTTTGGTTGAACGGCTATGAGGACCCGGACAGCTCGAAGGCTGCGCAATACGGCCGATGGCGCGAGCTGCGCGAGAAACGCGATGGAGACTCGAATGGCACGTCGACACAATGAGCGTCATTGCGTTCTGCTAAACCTCGAACGGCGCGCTGCGCAGTATCGAGGCAGTCACGCGACCGCCTCTCGTCTGACAGGCGCCCATTCCCGAAGCCATGCTTCGATGCCGAGATAGCTGAACACATCGAGCGTATAGGTAGCATCTTTAGTCGGGACGCCTGACAGAGTATTCACAACCTTGTGCCGCTCGAGGAGCCCTTCGCCAACCAGAACGCCATCCAGCATTAACTCACGCGCAAACCCGAGATTCTCAATCAAAGCAGCCTCGGGGCCGCCGGCGCCCCTATCCTTCCAGTAGCGATACGCGAGCTCGGGCGAGATGTCCTGGACAAAGGCGTCGCGCGCCAATCCCCGGTCTCGACCGCCGGCAATATGGACGTAACTCGGAATCCGCAGGCAGAGCTCAACGACGGGTTGCGAGAGCAACGGTGCAACGTTCTGCGGAAACGGCTCATCGGCCGGTGTCAGTGGATCATAGAAAGGAAATGGATAGTACGAAAGGGCCATAGCCAAGAAGCGAACCCCGGCACGTCCGGGCACGTCGGTATGAAACCAGGGATGGGCCAAGCGGTTCCTTTTCGCAAGGTCTTGCAACAGATCGGCGCGGGCTAGTCGCCTGTGTCGCAGAATCATCGATAGTAAATCCCAATTTGCCGAGCTGCTTCCACCTTGAACACCAGCAAACAACGTGCGCCAGAACGACCTATTGGTCCGGATAGCCTCATCTAATGCGACGCGCAGAATGCGGAGCGACAATCCGTGATCCCAACGGAAGTCTGAGGTGGCTGGCTGCAAGGACGAGCCGCCGTAGATGTAGTCCCCACCGACCCCGTTGAAAATGGCAGTGGCTCTTTTCTGTGCCGCGACGCCCTTCTCGAACTGACTAGTTTGAAGGAACGACAGGTTGGCAACTGGATTCACGAGGGGTTGCAGGTGTAACAGCTCGCGTAGATTGAGTTGCTCATCCGGATGTTCGATGTGCTCGCAACCCGTCTGTCTTGCTGCAAGACGGGCGTAGGGACGCTCGTCTGAATTTCCATTCGGGAGAAAGTACGTAATGCACGTAACTCTGGGACGTGGGCGCGATTGGCTCACATAGGCGAGTACCGCCGATGAATCGAGCCCGCCCGATAGCTCGTGAAGAATGCTTGCGTGACGAGATGCCCACGAGGCGGTGCACGACTTTACGAGTCCCCGCAGCAGGTTTCGTGCATCTACGATGTTGTCTATAAGTGAGTCACTTGCCAATCGGAAGGGGTTCCAAAGGAGCTCCGTTGAGATTTCACCACGTGAAATCGAAATGCGCTCGCCTCCGAAAACTTCCGTGATTTCACGCAGCGCGGTTCCTTCGGCGAAATGCTGTCCGCCGGTGACATATGAAGAAATGTAGTCCCAGTTCACGGTGAAGCGGGGCAAGTGCAGCACCAAACAGTCTGACATGTGCGAGAAGAAGACTGTCACACCGCGATATTGCGTGTAGTAACAGGGAAGATTTCCCAAAGGGTCCCGCAGCGCGAAACAACTTGTGGCGGTGGTTTGGACGAAAGCAATATATCGCCCCCAAAATGCGCGAAGCAGATGCTCTCCGCAGCTCCTCAGAATTTTGCGCGTGTCATCTGGCCCGAACGCGCTCACCGCTTCCGCCGCGACAGATTCAGCAGCGTCGTGCACCACAGCGGCTGGCCATGGAAATACCGTGCCGAGTACAGCCCCCACACCCTCATCAAGGAGGTAGGGCTCACATGAGCCTGGGACGACACCGGCGCAGAAGATCTGCAGACCGCTGCGATCCACCACGGACACCATGTCTGGCTCGGCCGCTGCAAGCCGCTGGGTCAACTGCGCGGCCGTTGCAAAGGCCTGTGGGCTTGTCTTGTCCCACGCGAGTGTTACGTATCGGAACATTGAACGAACACCCCGTTAGACCGCCAGAATGGGAGTAAAGAAGCACACTTGTTCGGGTGTTTGATCGAACACGAAGTGCCGATGCTGCACCCAACTGTGCGCCTCGAAGGGAGGCGTCTTGACTCCAAGAACCCACATTGGGAATACATCGTAATATGCAAGAAAATTCAAAAGCGTGAGAGAGTGAAGCAGGCAATGATCGGCCGCAGTGAACAGGAACGGTCGCAATCGTCGGAATTTCCGCACAAGCATGGCAGCCTGCTGAACTTGAACTGTCTCTGCATCACCGCCATGGGCGCACTTTCTTCGGCGAAACCGATTGATGACGGTCTCTATTGAGAACAGTCGGAGCGACGCGACCGCGGAGAGCCAGGCAATCAAAAAAGCGACAACGTCCCGCGTGCCGATCGGGGAGTCGCCGAAGTATTGATCGTCTATGGGAAGCATTGTGCGTTCGTTATGCAAACGAATCGATCTCGCCGGTTTCCCTGGGGCATCCGCTTTCGCCAATAGTCCGGTCGACACAAGATATTCCGCGGCCGACACCGGTTCGGCACGTCCGTTATCATCTGCGGCGAACGATGGCAGCATATGGTGAAACTGCCATCCATCCACAACGCTCGCCAACGCATGTACTGTCTCGCAACTCACACCGAAGTATTTGTCGCGCTTTAGGTCTAAGAAGATTACGCCGTCTTGCGTAGCTGCTACGTAGATGTGAGGTGGTAAGTGATATCGCCGCTGGTATGTTCCGATGCAGCAGGTCGTCGTCTGCGCAAGCGAGCTGATTATCGAGTTCTCCACGCCACAACCTCCGTGTCATCAGCGCTCTTTGTTGGAAAGATCAGTTTGGTTGCAGAATCAAGAGCCGTTCTTGTGGTGGAACGATATTGTAGAACCGCGTGTTCCGTGAAACGCTACCGAGGTCGATGATGATGGGCGGTACTAGCATCCGCTGCGAATTCTCTGAATACCGTGCAAGCATCCTGCATTCTCCTCATCGAGCCCACAAGGCAAGTCTCCACGCATCAGCCGGAGCCAGCGAAAAGTAGTCGCCTTGCGAGCAAAGAGCGGGTGCGCGACCCGCCTGGCCGCGCACCCGCCTGCGCCGATTTACTCGGGCTGCAGCACCGCGAAGCGATCCTGCGGTGGCACGATGTTCTGCGCCTTCGTCTCTTTCGACACTGTTCCAAGTTCGGTAATCATGACTCTCTCTCCTTAGAGAATTAGATGGATTGCATTTGCCGTCCGCGCGGTTGGCGAGGCAAATCTGTCGAAGTGAATTGCAGGCGTCAAGCGGCACTCGCAGGTGCGTTAATGAATTCCTTGCAGGAGTTTCGATTCGAGAGGCTCGTTCGTTGGCAACATGGTACCGAGTGCGGTTCGAAAACGATTTGTCTCGTCGTGCGCGCGTCACCATAAGGTCGCACGGCAGATCAAAAACATATGCGCGCTCGCGCCCCAGACTTAGTGCGTCAACAACATATCGGAATACAGACAAGTAAGAGGTGCTAGAGTCCATTCGCGATACATGCGCATCCTGTGATTGCCCAGAAGGCGGTGGCGATCTTCGGAGAGTGACGGAGTTTGGATTTGTCGGTTTTTGAGGGCGAAAGAGTCGTTGCACTACCAGCGCGCCTGGTGTCCGAAAGAGGCGAGAGCACCTCAGTCTCCGTGCCCGCCAGCTGCAGTTCGTTCGAGACTCGCTCGATCTCCGCGTGTTCGCAACGGACCACTCGAGCGCCGCTCCCACCGTTCCCCCTCTCACGCCCCCCGCGGCCCCACCGTCAACAACACCCTCCACCCCGGATGATTATCCACGAATCGCAACGACCCCCCATGCAGCCTCGCGACCGCATCCACAAGACTCAACCCAAGCCCCACACCCGGCGTCCCCCGACTCGCGTCGCCCCGATAAAACCGCTCGGTAACCTTGGGCTTTTCCCCATCCGGAATCCCCGGCCCATTATCAGCCACCGCGATTTCCACCACGCGATCCGTACGCCGCGGAATTTCCACCGTAATCGATCCACCCGCGTGCACGTACTTCAGCGCGTTGTCGATTAGATTGCTCACCGCTTGCGCGAGCAGCACCGGATCACCCGATGTCGGCGCCGGTCCGTTCGCGCGAAACTGCAGCGCCACTCCTTTCAGCTCTGCAGCAGGCTGGTAGAACTCCACCGCCTCAGCCGCAACGGCGGCGGCATCGAGCGGCACGAACCCCTTC
>CAZFTZ010000182.1:0-3399 GCA_964521875.1 uncultured Cellulomonas sp.
GTCGATCGATTCACGCCCACAACGAGCACGACATCCCTTGTGCTGAGCCGCTGGTCCATCGCGGCGAGGCGAATATCCGGCAACGCCTTTCGCGCCTTTCCATTGGACGGCTTCGCCGCGGAAGCGCGGTTGGGTTTCGGGGGTGAAAAATGCAGGGACAGTTGCACAGGCTCTGCAGCTTTCCCCGTCAAGCGTGCGGCGGGGGGCTCGTGCGAAGTGAGCTTCGAGAGGCGAACAGCGACGGCCATGTGCAACACGATGCGACAACCCGGAGTACGGCTCTACCCGCAAGAGCGACGAATTGCGCTCGCTGCGCGTGTTGCAGAGGGGTCTAAGTCAGAAAAATGCCTTGCCAGCACCCGATACCGCACCGATGGCAAGGCACCATCCTCTGTCGACAAGCGCGCGGCGAAGATGAATCGCCTCCATTCCTCGAGGTCGTCCGACCAGCGCGGATGCACCCAATGTGAGCGGTGCTCACGCAGCCACAGCACCGTTTCGCCGTCGAACCCTGCGAAGAGGCGCGCCACTGCGGGAGACATTCCAAACAGTAAGATCGCGTTCGGTATCCCTGCGCGAGCAGCGGTGACGGCAGCGTCGAACAGCTCGTACGCGAGGCGCATGGCGCGTTCCCTCTGGAAGTGGCCGCCGCTCACCGCGTGGGTCAGGTGCGGCGTCCCTGGCCGCTGCCCGCCTGCAAGTTCCTGCCACCGGGCATCGAGTCCAAAGCCTGCGTCCAGCAGCGACACGGGCACTTCCGAAAGCCGCGTACGAGCTCGGTTCCGAATCCGAACGAGCAGATCGCCGATTCGAGCTGCTGGCGATCTTTCCGTCGCCCGCGCGTCCGCCGCTTCCTCGATGAGCGCAGCGATCAGGCGGGCATTGAGCCGCGTGACCGCGGCAACGCTCGCCGGGCTGAACAGGTCCAGTCGTCCCTCGGACGCAATCCTTCGAAGCTCCTCGGCCTCGTTCATAAGTCGTCGCTCAGTCGTGCACGCTTCGGTCCGGTGCGGAACCGAAGGTCAGGCAATCCGTGCTGCCTCGTGCCGTTCACGCCCTCATCAAAATGTGCATTTCAAAATGCAAAGTTTCTGATACCATAAAACTCACATTTCTGGAAGCTCGATTGGCGCCAGGGAGCGCCCAGATCGATGGAATCGCTACAGGAACGACAGGGGGAGTACGCGATCCGGGAGGCGCGGCATCAGATGTTGCTGGCCGTTGCCACGATGCTGTTGGAGGACCCCACGGGGGACGCATGGATGGAGTTCAAAGCTGCCGGCCAGATGGCCTTGGTACACGCCGCCGCCGCCCGCTTGCGTGCAGCCGGAGAGGCGAAGCCCAAAGCGTCCGATATCGCGGCCGTGACTGGGGTCTCACGCAACGACATCCCGAAACTGCTGAAGGGCAGCATCAGCCGCCCGCCAACGTTTAAGCAGGGTCCGGCACTCGCCGAGCGCATGCTGTCAGAATGGTATGCACGGATTCACGACGAGTACGGGGAGCCTCGGCCGCTTCGCAAGTCACGCATCCTGCGCCTCATTCGGCGCTTCAGTAACACGGAGGCGGCCGGTCCCATCATCAAGGAACTGATGCGCACCGGGGCACTCAAGAAGCTCAAGAACGGCTACTACCAACCACTGCGCCCGACCCGTCTCAGCGGATTTCGCGACCGGGAAACCTACGTCGCGTTTGCAACCGAGCTCCGCAGTCTGCTCGAAACGTTCATTGGTGCGCACGGCTCGACTGAGGGGGCCGCGAGGCCAAAGATCCACTTTCGAACCGTGCAGAGTGAGGCACTTCCTGCGAAGGAAGCGGCGGTGCTGTTCAACCGCCTGACATCGAGCGCGCAAGTCTTCCAGGATCACGCCTCCGACAGGTTTGCCCAAGAGCAGCGCGCGGCCTTGAGAGCGGGCCGCCCCCAAGAGACCCGTTTATTGGTGGCCCTGCAGATCATGACGACGCCGGCGAGCGGGACGCACGACGGCACTCCCAAGGGGCGCGGGCGACCCCGTGGCAAGCGCCGAGAGGGTTCTGGCGCGAGAAGCTCTCACCTAGGAGCGGGAGCGAGCTGACATGTCGTCACGGAAGACTCGCACGATTCGAAAATCGCGCTATGTCTCTCGCTGCAAGACTGTTGCCACGCACGCGTTCGCCGAGGAAATCGAAGCGAGTGCGTTCCGAGCGAGTCGGGAATTGGATAACCTTGCTCGGCTCAGTGCCTTTGCCGAGAAGCTTCCTGAAGTGATGGCGCTCTGGTTCGCTGAGGCCGAGTATCTGAACGAGTTCGGTCGCCCACTGCCGCTACCCCTTGAGGGACAGGGGCCGAGCCTTGGCGCGCTGATCAGGCGTGTGTTCTCGGACCCTGACGTCAAGGAAGTCGCCGACGTCCTCGTGCAATGTGGCTCCGTTCGGAAAAAGGGCGCGCGGTTTCTCGCCCTTCGACAAAACGTCGTGTTTGTGCCGCATCTTGCACAAGCACACCTTTTTGCCGCAGCCCGGCGCTACGTGGTGACGGTACAGCACAACCAGTCGTGCCGCGACCCAGATCAGCGGCTATTCGAGCGCTTCTCGAGCGTACCGCACATCCCACGCGATGCCCTGCCCACCATCCACGCGCAGATCAAGAAAGAGATGGGCGAGGCGGTCATGCGCATGGACGCGTACCTGCGGGGCTTTCAAGTTCCTGCCCATTCGCAGGACACGACGACGGTCTTTGTCGAATCCTATGCTGCCGAAGATCCGTTCCTAACCTCAACGGAACCCAGCAGTGAGGACGGAGATCTCTAGCTGGAGGAATGCGCGCAATGGCAGGTTCAAGGACAGTTCCCCCCGCATTCAGTAATGGTCTGCCACTGTCGGAGCTCGCCAGAGGCGCCACCAAGAATTTTCTCCGCGTGCTCCTTCGCTGCGGATTCTCTCTGACCGACGTACTGCTCGCGGTGATCGAAACGCTGCAAACGCAGAACGAGAAGGCCTTGCGCGGGGATGCCACACCGGAACAAGAGCTGCCCGATGCCGCACACGCGTTGACGGTCTGGAGTTCCGTCGCGGACTATCTGGACGAGCAGGGCCATCCGCTTCCGCTGCGAGCCACGGGACCACATCCGTCATTTACCACGCTCATTCGGAGCATTGATCCCGGCCTGGACGCCGGGGAACACCTGCGCTACCTCGTTCGGACCGGCGCTGTGCGTCGAGCCGGCCGGGCATACGTACTTGTGCGGCCTCTCGTCCTCTTGCTCGGTTTCAGCGGGCCACGGGATTACCGATGTCTACGATTTCTCGCGGCGGCGCTGCGCACCGCGGAGCGCAACTCCCGACCCGCAACTCCCGCGCCGGAGGGCAACACGCTGCTCGAAAGAACCGCTGAGAACCGACGCGTTCCGTTGCGGCTTC
>CAZFTZ010000183.1:0-23891 GCA_964521875.1 uncultured Cellulomonas sp.
AAACAAATCCTCCAGTGCCTTTCGCGTCTTCGCGGACGCGCGTACCCTTCGCTTCACGGGATGCTCCTTTCGCTTCGATCCAAACGTCGCCAAACGTTCCGTGAGGATGCATCCCGTCTTCGATTTACAGCAAGGTTAAGACTTCACCCATCGAGGCGGCGATCGCGTACATGCGGCACTTCAACAAAGTGCGTGTCCCGTACTTCCAGAGCCTGCTTGCGCAGGCGCGCCACCAGAAAGTGGACCTCGATCCGCTCGGCCGCGACATCGTGCGAATGCCGGGTAATCCAATGCTTCGTTACGTCGGCGCCAGCACCGCCGACTCTGTCCATCCCAACCCGGAGACGTTGAAACCATGAGTACCGCCGTTGCCCGAAATCTGATGGCCGAGATGAAACTGCTCGGCATGTCGGATGCCTTCGATCGCCTCGTGACCGAAGCCACTCGCGATCAATGGAGCTGCACGGACTTCCTCGATGCCATGCTGCAAGCAGAGAACGACTATCGCAGCGACCGCAAGACCACACGCCGCATCAAGGCGGCGAAGTTCGCCCTGCGTCCGAGCTTTGAGGACTTCGACTTCACCGCCAACCGCTCAATCACGAAAACGCAAATCAAGGACCTCTACAGCCTGCACTGGATGAGCGAAGTGCGGCCCGTGCTGCTCATCGGGCAGACCGGTGTCGACAAGACGTTCATCGCCCAAGCCATCGGGCTGCATGCCTGCGCCAGCGGCAAATCCGTGCTCTACACGACCTTCACCACCTGGCTGGAAAATCTCGCGCTGGCGCGCTCGGCGGGCACGTACCTGAAGTTCCGCGACAAGCTCGCCAAACCCGATCTGGTCATCCTGGATGACTTCGGCATGCGCAAGATGACGGCCACCGAGGCGCAGGATCTGTGCGAATTGCTGGAGGAGCGCTCGATCGGAAAATCCACGCTCTTCACGACGCAGCTGCCGCTCGCGCACTGGGCCGAAGTGATCGGCGATCCGGTTATCACCGATGCCATCCGGGATCGCCTCGAACACTCCGCTCTGGCACTCAGCATCACCGGCGAGAGCTATCGCGGCGTCAAAGCCCGCAAGCTTGCGGCGAAAAAGAAAGACGCGTAAACATCCGTCCCGACGGCTCCGCCGGTGACCCATGCAACGTGGGTCCTAAAACGGGAAATCAGGTGGGCCTAAAGCAGGAAATCGCGCAGGTTGCGCTCACGCTCTCTCTAATTGACCCCAGCCACGCGCATTTCGGATTTGACGTTCTGCAACCAGGTTTCAAATGTGAGGCACCGAAGGAGATCGAGATCGTTCAAGTCGCTGGAGGGATTTGACAGCGTTGCTTCCAGCT
Source organism: uncultured Cellulomonas sp. (assembly GCA_964521875.1). Taxonomy (GTDB): domain Bacteria; phylum Actinomycetota; class Actinomycetes; order Actinomycetales; family Cellulomonadaceae; genus Cellulomonas. The sequence goes on from CAZFTZ010000183.1 coordinate 1,347, forward strand.
GGCAATTGTTGAGCAATCCTTCGCGGATCATTAGGCCATCGAGAAGAAGCTCTCGAAAGAATTTCCTGTTCTTACCAAAGATTTCGGTGCGGTGTCCTCCGTACGTCCCCTTGCAGCGGCGGAAGACGATTTGCTGGGGCACATCGCGAGCGAAGGCGCGACGTGCAATCGACCTGTCCCATCCGCCGTTGACGAGGATACGAAGTGGAAGTCTCAGAGCATGTTCGATAACGGGTTGAGCATAGAGCGCTTGAATCTCCTCAGCGTCCTCCCAGTCCCCAATCGCCGCGCTGTACGAGGGATAACTGCAAAGATGCATTACGTGGAGGCGACATCCAGGCGGCAGCGTCGGAGCTGATTCATACCATTTTGGCGCCCTCCGCAAAGCATCATAAATGTGGCGTTCATTCACGAATTGATTTCGAACTGTAAGGCTGGTCGCTTGAGCTCTTTTGAACTTGCGCCGGCTCAATTCAAGCAATGCCGTGACTACGCCGCACGCCAGCGAGCTCCAGAAAAGATCTCCTTCTACACGGGCGACGTCGAGCGCGGTGCTCGGTATAGAGCGATTTACGCCGGATCGCCAGACCTCATCAGACACTGCGTAACGCCACAGACTGCGACAAAAGAGCTGATCCCCCATGTGGCCGGTGAAAATCGCCGTGGCGCCTATCGTCTTTGCGAAATCGCGAGCAATGCTCCCATACAATCCGTAGTCAAGGGCGTTTCGCAGCGGAAAAGCGGTCTTGGGTAGGCGTAGCAGGAAACTCAGGTCGACGTCTGGCGGCCTCTTACACTCCGTCAACTGGCACTTCGCTCTCTCAGCTGCCAACCGAGCGAACCGTCGCTCGTCACCATACATCGTCGGATGGTGAAACGTTAGGCAGGAAACCTTCTCACGAAAAGGACGCTCACCCATGCAGCTCAGGATGATCGATGAATCGAGACCGCCCGATAGGAGCAACACCAGACGATCGTGTCCTGTTGAGCGCGCCTGTACGCACAGGCGTACCAAGCGTCTGAGCTCTACCGCTGCGTATGCGGCGTCCTCAATCGCGTGTCTACATACCTCTAAAGGATCCCACATACGAGTGCGTGCAAACGATCCGTTAGAAATCTCGACGCACTCGCCGGGCAAGCTTGCAGTGACTCCTCGCAGGCCCGTTCGGTTCCAGCGAGTCATGGAAGCGGCGGGCAGTTCCGTAGCCACATACTCCCAGTCGATATCAAATCGCAGTCCTAGTGCGAAGAGATCATCAGCGTGCGAGCACAGGATTCGCACTCCACACGCCGTTGTGTCAAAGCAGTGAATGGCGCCGGACGGATCGCGTAGCACCATGGTGCTACGCTGCGCATCGGCGCGAATGAAACTGATGTATGAACCCCAATACTGGTCGATCAGCACGCGACCTTTGGATTTGATTACCGCCAGCTGTTCAGCGGGGCTGGGATCAGCAGGGTCGCCGTTGCTGCGATAAAGACATCCGAGGACGATCCACTGACCCTCTGCAAAGACGCTTGCCTCCAAGCATCCACTACGTGCTCCAGAAGATAGAATGCGCAGTCCATCTGCATTGACAATTTGACGCCAAGGAACCGGTCTTGCTTGCAGGCGCGAAACGAATGTCTCCAACGCGCGTTGCTGTGCTGAGTCTTTTGGGTCGGTCAGGAAAGCAACATAGCGAAACATTGGGGCCTCCAAGCCGTACGCAACGCGAATAGTTCATGTGCGTGGGTCCATCGATGGGTCGCGATTCGTCGGTATTCGCGAATATCGAAGAGATACGCGTACGCAGTTCCTTCTAAGCGACCGAACGCGTGACCGCCGGAGCGCTCCACTGTCGAAGCCACAATTCGACGCTCGCAAGCAGGCAGAGCTCGCCTCCGCGGCCGAATCCCGATTTCAAGCTGTTCTTCAGCAAACTCTCTGCTTCACTGCGGATCACAAATCCGTTCGTAACTAACTGTCCGTCCAATATGATCTCTCTGAATAGGGCCTGATGCTTCGAGACAATGTGACGTGGCAGATCCTGCACGATGCACTTGCGCTCGCGCCACAAGGCCGCGCGCGGGGCGTCGGAGGTAAAGGCACGTCGCGCCAGGATTCGACTGCATCCCTCGTCAGATAGAACTGTTGTCGGAATCCTCAGGCACAGCTCAACGAGAGGCTGAGAAAGGAGTGGGTTGACGTCCTCTGGTGCCTCCGCGTCGTCGGGGGCAGATACGTGCGGATAGCAAAGCGAGACGACCTGCCAGCGCTTGCCCGGAGCGACGGCATCCCTAGACTTGAGCCACGGATGTTGAAATCTTTCAGTACGAAACAGATCCGTCGCCAATTGACGGTCGACCAGATCCAGTGGTTTGCTGAACGCATTGTTCGCGGCCATCGGATCGCGCAAGAGTGCATCCGCTATCCCCTTCGCTAGCGTTTGCCAAAAGGTCTCCCCGCTCAGTCGAGCCAGGACCATCGCGGCGCGTAACGCACCCTTCGAAATTCCTGTGGCATGAATATGATCAGCAACTGTAAACAGCGTTCCAGCCTCCAAGAAGATCTCGTCGCCGCCGATGCCTGAGAAAATGGCCGTCGCGGCGCTCGTCTTGGCTGCGCGCGCAATCGGCTTGCGGCTCGCCAGCAACGTTATGAAATCGTATGGATCGGCCACTATGGGAGGGCGCATTATGGCTTCGCGATCCAGATCTGGATCGGATTCGAACTCGATCAGTGGACGTCGATGGTAGCGAGCGACCTCACGTGCGAACAGCCGCTCATCCGAACTGGCTCCGCGCGAGTAGAAGCAGTTTATGCACGTGACCGACGGCTCCGTAGGGGCATCGACCAAACACCCCAGTACGATCGTGGAGTCTAGACCGCCCGAAAGCAAATGCAGCACGTTGCGATGAGGGCTGACTAATCGATGCACGACTGCCTTTACCATGTATCGCACGGCGGACTCCGCTTTGACGCGTTCGCTCATTGTCTCCGAACGAATAATGCGAAATGGGTCCCAGAAGAATTGCGATGACGCTCGGTCGAGCCAGTCCACCTCTAAGCATTCACCCTTCAGTAGCCTAGTCACGCCCTTAAGCCCAGTTTCCCGTGTCTCGGCCAATGGAATCGTGATGCTCGCGATCACGTGGTCCCAATTAACAGTGCGGTCGAGCTGGGTGCGCACGGGGCACTCTGCGAGCGACGAAAAGAAGACTCGAATTCCATCAAACGATGCCATCAGGCAATCAAGTGCGCCTGAGGGGTCGCGAATGACGGACGTAGTTCCGCGCGCGGCGCTGTTGATAAATGCAACATAGTTGCCCCAGTAGGCGCTAATGATTTCACGTCCGCGGGTCTCATGGATTCTTGCAATCTCGTGAGATTCGAAGTTCCGCTTGTGGGTGGCCCTTGACTCAGGCGAAATCTGGTCAAATAGAGTGCCGACTATGATTCCGGATTCGAATTCCACAAAACCCGGGTTGGCGTCCGTGTCTGGGCTGTGATCACGCAGGAGGAACACGAGCAGACCCGGAAGACTGAGCACCTTGAGCCAGGGCTTGTTCTTAGAGCAGATCGTCGCCGAGAGGCGGGCGGCTGCGCAGCGCTGCGCGTCGATTGTGGGATTCCATATCGCCGCGAAGTACTGGAGCATGTTGCTTTCCTCGCTGCAATCCATGTCGCCGCGAACTGCGACTCTTTGGCCTGCCGACGTTGCGAATGGCCCTTCTCTGTTCTATATGGCGAGAATGGGGACGTAGGCCGCGACGCGGGCCGTGTCGTCGTCTAATAGCACCGCCCCTTCTTGAACCCAGGCGTGTGCTCGAAATGGATGTATTCTCACACCGAGGACCCACTGAGGGTACATTTCGTAACGGGCGAAAAACTCGACCAGCGTCAGCGAGTCGAGTAAGCACTTGTTCCGAGAGGCGTAGACGAATGGTCTAATGCATCTGAACACGCGAACCAGATCCTCGGCCCTCTTGAAGTCGAAGGGAGCTTGATTCGCGGAGGCGTGTTCTTTTCGTGTGCGGACGCGTTGCACGGCGTGGTGTAGTGATCGAATCCGCAAACTGAAATAAGCAGACGCGTGTGCTAGGACAAAGTTGATCCAATAGCTGCGTGGAGGAAGCGGAGCGCGACGTAACGCGTCCGTCCGGTTCAAATCCGCGAGAGGATCTTCCGCAACCTTCGGGATTGTGTCACCTGCCCCTGGCGCGGCGCTCAAATCCAACCTCAGCAATCCCTCAGTTACCAACTCTTGCAAAAATGCATGCCCATCTGCGTCGGGTTGATCCACCATGGTGACGGAGTTCCCGAGGGCAAATTTGAGAACCTCCGCATATCGTCCATTTATCCCAAGATATCGGTTCTTTTTGAGGTTCAGGAAGACGGCGGCATCTGATGTCCAGCACAGATAGACGTCGTCGGCTAGCACGAGCTGAGACATGGATCGATTCCGTGACGATGTGGATGCGCGAGACGCAGTGCATGAAGTTAGTACTAGCAGATGCCGTGCAGCACCGAGGTGCTGCACGGCAAGGCTTCGCTAACTCACGATGGCTCGTCGAGCTTCGTAAAGCAATACGCATTTCCGGACTTGCTAACGCTCGAGTCCAGCGTAAGGTCAATGGGAACGACACCGCGTGTCTCTTCGGACGCGCATCCGAGATCCATCAACTTGCTCATGATTCTCTCCTTGAAAGTTCTACGGCCATCGACTGATGGCGGGATGCAGTGTGCACGTGGGGGGCGGGGCGTCAACCGGGCTGTGCGGAGCCGGTACTGCTCAGTGCGATTTACGCGTGCATGTTCAACTCCGGCGCGTGATGTGCGCCCGGTCGCGACGTGTCTCATTCGTCGAAAAAGCTATGCATTTTCAACTTCTGAAGACGGTCAAAGAATCGGCTGTTCGCTTCTAAGAAGGGCTGCAACCAACGTCTCGCGGCGGCGCAAATGCGAAGACATTTTTCACGCGCTCGTTCGACATCGATGTTGAACTATTGGACTATGCTTCGGCCCAACGATCCTAGCTCAGGCCGCCGCGAGGCGAGCTAGCCGTACTTCCTTGCCAGAAGTTCGTAGCCCGCGCACTTCCAGACCTCTGGGCGCATTTCGCAGGAAAGCAAGGACTGTGCGCCTTGCAGGATGATCGTCGATTTGCGATGCACCGCAGGCGATTGCTGTTGCAAGATCGGTTGCTGCTACAGGTACTTAGCGGTCTGTCTTGGATCAACATCGATAACGGAAGTCCGTCAAATAGCCGTCTAGATTAAAGAGGCCTTGATGGCGGAGGAGAATCGTGTCTGTGCTTCCAGCCTGTTCGCTAACGCGATTCTTTGTAGTTTTTGTTACAGGGACGGTATTGACGCAGGCACATGCCATGGAAATCGAAAGGCGCGATTCCGGAGCGAACGACGCTGTTGCGAGTGGTAATAGCGAGGATCCCTTTGCGTGGCTTGAAGACATCCGCAATCCACAGACTGTGGCTTGGGTAAAGAGCGAGAACAGGAAAACGCTCTCGAGGTTGGAGGCGGATCCGCGATTTGCGCCGAATTATAAAGCGGCCCTGGCGCTCTATAGCGAGTCAGAGCATGACTCGTCACCGCGATTCTCTCAGGCGATGCTATACGAAGGTTGGGTGTACCAGGTGTGGCAAGACAAGTCTCATCCACACGGAGTATGGCGCCGTGCTCGAGTTGGGTCGCTTCGAAACCCTCAAATCGAATGGCAAGAACTGGTCGACATAGACGAGCTCTCTCGGCTGGAGAACAAGTCGTGGTCACTGGAGAGCCGCGCTCAATGCTACGGTTCGCGCTGTTTGCTGAAGCTTCTGGATGGCGGTGGCACCAATGCGTCCATACGAGAATTTGATCTTGAATCCAGAACGTTTGTGCGCGATGGCTTCATTTTGCCTGATTGCGATCAAATTGCTATCTGGAAGAACGCCGATGCTCTTCTCTTGGCGACGGACTTTGGGCCCGGAACCCGGACTGCGACCGGTAATCCACTGACTGTCAGAGAATGGCGGCGCGGACAGCCGTTGTCTGAGGCGCGCGAAGTGTTTCGAGGTGACGTGACTGACTACTACGTGAGGCCGGTTGTCTTCACCAGTGAATCGGGCGAGCGAGCCTTCATCGTCGCGCGACTGCGCGGCCAGCAGCCACTTTGGAGGTTGTACGATTCGGGCGAAGCAAAGCCAATGACCATGCCGTCGCACGGTCCTATTGCCTTCTACAAGGGTCGGTGGATCATCAGGTTATTGAGGGATTGGCAACTCGGGGGCCGCACGTGGAAGAGTGGAACCCTCATCGCGATCGCCGACGCGGATGTCACGCAGCCAACCCCCGATGTGGAAGTCGTGATGGACGTCGGTCCTCGGGAGTCGATTTTGGAGGGCGAGGTGACAAAGGAAGGCATGCTGCTGACAACGACGCACAACGTTCGTGCGCAGATGTGGAAGGTGACTTTCGACGGCTCGCACTGGAACCGGTTGAGGCTTCCGCTACCAGAGAACGGCAAGATCGAGCTCTCACTGTTTCAGAACACCGCTTCCGAGGCGTTCGTCAGCTTTGAGGATTTGATTACTCCCTCATCCTTGTATGAGATTGATGTCGCCAAGAATCGGGTGACGCCATTGAGAGATTCAGCTAAGCAAAGCGGGGCGCCGGACTTCGAGACCGAGCAGCTCGAAGCAGCGTCCAAGGATGGTACCCGCATTCCCTATTTTGTCGTACGAAGGAAGGGCACAAAGCTCAACGGGAAGGCTCCAACGCTGCTTTGGGCGTACGGTTCGGCGGATCACGCGCAGCTGCCGGAATACGATCCCGCTCGCCAGCGCCTGTGGCTCGAAAAAGGCGGCGTCTACGTATTGGCCAATATACGAGGCGGAGATGAGGTGGAGGCCTCATGGCGGGTTGAGGGATCAGGCAGGCAACGTACTTACGAGGACTTCATAAGTGTTGCAGAGGATCTTATTCGGCGAAGAATCACGTCGCCCCGATACCTCGGCATTCGAGGGCACTCAAATGGCGGGCTGTTGGTGGGAGTGGCTCTAAATTGGCGACCGGAATTGTACAAAGCAGCAGTCATCGAGAATCCCGCACTCGATCAAATCGATCAGAGGAGGCGGCTTGGGCACGCGTACAGTCCAGGTCTGGGTGCATGGGACAACCCTGCGGACCTGGAATTTCTGAGGCGAACGTCGCCTTATCAAAACCTCGTCAAGCATGCGACGTTTCCGATGCCGCTGATACTGACGAATTCAAATGACGGGATGCCTCCATCTTACGCAAGGAAATATGCCGCCAAATTGGCGGCCTTTGGAAACCACTGTTTCTTCTATGAGAGCCCAGAAGGTGGACATAGCTTTGGCGACACGCCCGAAGCAAAGGCCCTGCATGATGCGTTGGTCTACACGTATCTTGCTTCGCAACTGATGTAAAACTAGTCAAGGCAGTTGGATGAAGGCGTGCTCGACGTGTCCGTACCCTTAGCCCATTTCTGTAGAGCCTCGCTAACCATCTCCGGGCCCTTGTCCAGACGCAGGCGACGAGCTCGACCGCGAATCTGTACGAGCTCGTTCAGGCCACGCACGATGCGAGCCGCAGGCAGGTTCGTGTCGATATCGCTGCACGACGCCTCACGGTTGAAGTCATCAAGCGTCGGGATGCAACTCGTGATCGCTTGAACAAGCCGCTCTCACTCTCAACATGCGGGCAGAGCTATCGCAGCGTCAAGCGCGGAAGCTTGGGCCCACCTTGGATGGGTCAACCGGCCGTCGCGCGTCCGACCGGATATTTGCGCGTCTTTCTTTTTTGCCGCAAATCAGGAAACCGGGTGGCCCCAAAGCTGGGAAGTCGCCACCAATTAACGGGCTGGATTAAGGTGCCACGCGATCCCGATGCTTCTTGACTGCCAACAAGAACGCCTTCGACACGTTGAGCCTGCTCGCCTCGAGCCGAGAATAGAAGCCAGCCGCTGCCCGATACGAAAGGGGCGTGCCTTCGTACTTCAAGAAGTCTTGCAGCCCGATAGCCTTCCTCGAAACGGGCCAGGTGCTCATCACACACGAGAACCTGCCGTGCCGATCGCCATATGCAGCGGCCGGAAAACGTGAGCCCTTTGGCAGAGGCGCACCTTCTTTCCCTTTATACGGCCGCGGCTTCGCCAGCCGTTCCCCGAGCCAAGTCGAGACCTCAGTGTTCACCGCATTTCCGACCAGCAGCCAGCGCCGCCTCGGATTGAACTTACGGTCAGGGTCGGGTCCTTCGCTCGGGTCGACGTCGGTCCAGCGCCGCGCGAATCCCTGGAGCGCTTCGGCGTCACGGATATCCGGCGTGATAATCAGACCATCCGTCCGGAGGATGGCCGGTGGCGAGGGAATCCCCAACCCGGACCCTCCCTTGAGCGTCGGGATACAGTCCTCACCCCAACCGAGGCCTGTGTTTCCCTCGGTCCAATAGAAGCCATGAGCGGCTTCGGAGAGAGCGATCGTTTGTGCCTCTGGCGGCTCCTTGGCCACACCTTGGAACAAAACGTCTCGCGGGTCCCCCTCAGTCGTGGCGTACAAGAAGATGCGCTTACGCCGCTGAGGGATTCCGAACGCCAGCGCATCGATCGTGCGGTAAGCCCACCGATACTCCAGCTTCTCGAGCTCGGAAAGGACTTCCTCCATGTAGGCTCCCCTGTGTAAGAACCGCCAGTTCGGCACGTTTTCTAGTAGTACATGGGGGAATCGGCGGACCTTGAGAAGCTCGAACACCTCCCGCACCAAGCTGGAGTTCGCCCCATGGAACCCCTTCGTCTCTCCCGCCTGGCTCAAGTCGGTGCACGGGAAGCCGGCCGTGACCAAATTCGAGGTTGAAGGAATGCTTTCCAGCAGCTCGGCTCGGGATCGCACGTCCCGAACCAACCGAACCTTAGGGAAGTGCCTCGTCAGAACGGCTCGCGCATCAGGGTCCCATTCGCAAAAGAGCGCGACGCGATGCCCGGCAGCTCGGAGCCCGATCTCCAAACCTCCGATTCCGGCAAAGAGCGCAGTGGTTTCTAATGTGCGAGGCAGGTTGCCGTTGGGCGCCACGGAATCGTTGGATTCGACGTCTGTGCCCTGTTCGGCGATGAAGTCGATCTGGGTTCTGGGTGAGCTACGCACGCGCGAACTTTAGGAACGCCACAGGGCTCAGTCAACACGTTTCCGCGAACCAGCGCATTACTTCCCACGGTCACGGCGTTTCGAAAAGCTGCATCCGAGGCGTGCGCAAGAAAAGCCCCTGTTTGTGACACGAATCCGCGTTGATTTCACGCGGAGTTCGTGCCTCTCGCGATCGCAGCCGCGGACCTGTAGAATTCACAGCCCTTCCTCCAGAAGTCCATAGAAACGAACGAGGACGCGGACTCAATGGAACATGCGCGATGGGATATTCGCAGTGATTCACGCGCTGCTGAGTTGAATGGAAGGTCCTAAGATCATTGCTCGCTCCATCAGCGAGCTTCGTATTCCGGATCGGCATGGGAACGAGTGGCAATACCACTCCCGTAGCGATCGTCACTCGAAGATCACGTGCTGGGCGATCATTTTCGACTTGATCCAGCACTGCCGACTGCTGCGCGATCACATCGCCGCGGGCAAGGTGGGCTTCGGGATCAACGAAAAACTGCGCGATTTCCGCACTCAAAGAGCAAAGAACCTCGATCTCATTGTCTGTACGCCCAATCCCGCCGGTCCCGCACAGCGAAAGCCGGTGGAGACATTTGCCGATTTGGCGAATGAGTTCGATGTCGTGCTCACCTCGAAGGAGCGTGCCCAGCTCGCATCGTTACCTCGGTTTGATAGGGTCGCAGTCGGGAGCGTGTGCATCGCCTTGGAGGCCAAGGCCACGATGACCGAGCACACCAAAGCCTTACCGCGGCTCCACGATGAGTTGGATTCGAGTCACCTGACTATACATGGCCACGCGGATCATTCTATTGCGGCCGCGCTGTCGATGATCAACTACGCGCCGCGGTTCAGCTCACCGGATCGGAATAAGCACAACATGGCGCGCCGGGGGCGAGTGGTGAGAGATCAACTGCAACCGGAGAGCACGCTGCGGACAATTCAGAAGGTTCGTGAAATTCGGCGCCGCTCAATCCCTTCTGAGCAGGGCTTTGACGCAATTGGGATCATCGTCGTCGACTTCGTTAATGATGGCAATCCGATGACTATCGTGACGAAAGCGCCAGCGCCGCAGCCGAGCGACGACTTTCACTACGACCGTCTCATCGAACGGATCTGTTCTCAGTATCGTGCAAAGTTTCCGGCGCTCTGATGCGATAGCGTGAAACCTACTCAGCCCTACAAGCGTGTGGAACGGAGTCTCGCGGGACGCCGCCTGCCGAAAACGGATGAGCGCACGTCGTTACGAATGGGCCGCGTGCGCCAGAAGGGCACGAAACCTGAGCTGTCGGTGCGCCGTGAATGTCGCGCGATGGATTTGCGCTACACGACCATCAACCGTGATTTGCCGGGATCACCTGATTTGGCAAATCGCTCGAAGCGCTGGGCGATCTTTGTGCACGGTTGCTTTTGGCACCGACACGCTAACTGCGTGAAGGCGACGACGCCGGAATCAAACAGCGCGTTCTGGCTTGCCAAGTTCGCGCGCAATGTCGCCCGCGACGCGCAAGCTCGGGCCGACTTGAAGAAGCTCGGATATCGAGTGCTCGTACTATGGGAATGTGAGACGGCGGACGCTCAGCATCTGCGAGCTAGGCTCATGACGTGGTATACGAAATCGAAAGACTCATAGCTATGCCAACGGGACGTGCTGAGCCCGACGCTCGCGCGGTCATCAGCGCTGCGTTGCAAGCCGCGAAGCCTCGACCTCTGCCCACGGACAGTCAAACAGCCAAGAATCAGTACGCCGCGCGGTTTGCCGAGGGCTTCTCCAGCTTCAGCAGCCCGAGACACGCGCGATAGCCTTGCTCGGGATGCTTGCGCGTGGTGAGGATGCGCTCGATGACTTTTGCACAGGCTGGTCCGTGTTGAGCACCCCAGCGGATCAGCCGCGCCGGCGACCACTCCAGATGCGCGCGATGAGCGGCGGGCATGTGTTCCGGCACTGTCGTGTGCGCAAAGCGTTGGGACGAGCGGCGGTGAGCCGCCACGCGCTGTCCGCGGTGGAAGATTTCTACGGACACTGCAGTGACACGCGCTTCGAGCTCCTGCTGCACGAGGGCGTGCGGAACGCTGTAGAAATGCTCGTCGATCGCGATGTGGTAGTCGATGTTGACGCGAGCTTTGTAGTACCGCGCGAACTCGTAGGGGCTCCTTGGCAGCAGCTTCAGTGCTGGGCGATCGAGTGCGTCGTAAGCGCTTTGACGAGAGCCTGGAAGCTTTCGGAACAGCCGGGTGTTGAGTGGATCGAGCAGATCGCCGATGGCGCCATCGACGTCCTCCAGGGTCTGGAAGCGCTGGTTGCGCAGTCGGGCGAGGATCCAGCGCTCGACGACCTGTACGGCCACTTCGACCTTGGCTTTGTCCTGCGGTCGATACGGCCGAGCAGGCTACACTGCGGTGTCGTAGTGATGCGCGAGATCCTGCACGGTGAGCGAGGCGCGCGGCTCGTAGCGATCCGGATCGGCAATGAGAGCGCGGGCGTTGTTCGGGACGATCAATTGCGGAACGCCGCCGATGAATGCCAGTGCTCGAACGAGCGCTGAGATCCAGTCTTCCAAACGCTGATGGATCGTGGCGCACGCGAAGGTGTAGTTGGACGCGCCGAGCACGGCGACAAAGATCTGGGCGCGCCGTCCTTCGCTTCCGTACGGCACCGTCTGTCCCGCGTAATCGGCGAACAGTTTCTCTCGCCGGCGCGGTGGACCTGGCGCATCGAGCGGCGCAAGGATGCGACGTAGGTGTGATAGCGCAGAGAGAACTGCGAGTAGCGGTACGTAGCGCGCCCAGCATTGGCAGCCACGTATTCCTGCCAGAGCAGAGTCAGCGTGACGCCAGGACGCTTGAGTTCCGTGTGTACCCGAGCACAGTCCACCGGCGCGCGATCGCCGTACGCCTCGCGCTTCGGGCGACGTTGGACGCGCTCGATCACCTGCGCGTCCGTGAGTTGCAGCAACTCGCGCGGCTCCATGCCGCATTGCTGGATCCGCGCGACGTACTTGGCGACGACGCCCTTGGAAATCGACAGCGCTCGAGAAATCTGCTCATGCGAGAGACGGGACAGTAATCCAACAAGGCAACCACGACGTCACACCGACGGCCCTTGATTTCATTTCCCCCGAGCCGCCGCTGATCGGGCACCCATTGACGCGGTCCCCCAATCCGTCCCCAATTACGTACGCGATCGCAGGATGCGACGCGTCTCATCACAACCAGGGAAGGTCACTATGTCCATTCGATTTGTCGATGTCGGAAAGGTATCCATTCGGACGAAAGGGCCCTTCGGCACCAACTGGTGCGAGCTACTGTCTGATGGAGTCCACTGCAATCCCGTTGTTCCTGGCCCGTACCACCCGGTGCCCGTCCGGCCCCTTGCGCCAGGCCAGTGTCTGGCGAGCTGAGTCTGCTGGCCGCGAGATATTGGCTGGCGCCGCACGTACATGCGTGTCTTAACGGCACGCATGTCGTGCTGCTCGACCTGAAAAATGACCGGTATCTCGTTGTCGATGCAGAACAGGCCGCGAGATTGGGACACTTAGTTGGAGACTGGCCCACACCCGCGTCATGGCAGCGCTCTGTCGAGTGCAATATGAGTTCGACGCCGGACACGGAGCTGATTGCGACCCTCTGTTCGATGCTGGAGGAGCGATTGATCACAGACGCCCGACCGAAGACGCGTGGGAAGTGGCCCAACCCAGACACGCATGTTCGTCGAGCACTTTTCGGCTCCGTTGTCGACCAACCTGCACTGCGTACGCGAGATGTCCTTGCGTTTGTGCGTGCGGCTCTGATCTCTCAGCTGGAAGTGTCTCTCCTGCCGATCCGTTATGTCGTGCGCGGCTTGGAGCGTCGTCGATCGAAGCTCAGCATGCCGCGTATCGAGGTCAGAAGGCTTCGGAGTGCAGTTCTGAGCTTCATGCGACTAAGGCCGTTCCTGTTTCGCTCAAGAGATTGTTGCTTCCTCTATTGCGTTGCCTTGTCTCGGTATCTCTATCACTGTGGCATCCCGACCTATTGCGTGTTCGGAGTCCAGGACGCGCCGTTCGCAGCGCACTGTTGGCTTGAGCACGAGAATATAGTTCTCAACGACACGCCCGAGCACGTATCGGGATACACACCGATCTTGTACGCGTGAGCTTCCGGTTCGTCGCACTGGCGTCTTCTCCAGATGATCAGGACAGCGGGCACCTACGGCGCCGCATTCACGACCGTCTGGTTCGAAAAGACAATGCCTGGCAGGTAAGTTTCGAAAGCCGCTGCTTGCTCGTCTTGCACGCCGATGCTCGTTCAGGTGCGACCGGCGCGATCTCAATCGCTAACGGCGCAGGTGTTGTCCTGGGCACTCTGTTCGAGGCACGTGCGGACGCGCGAACAGTGCGAGCCATCGAGACCCTCACGGAAGAGAAATCTAGTCGCATCGTTGCGAGCTGCGGACGGTACCTCATTCAGAACTACTGGGGCCGCTACATCGCGTTCATTCAGGGGCCGGCATGCAGCGGTTATTGGGCCGTGCGCGATCCGATCGGCGCGCTGCCCTGCTACTACGTCAGCCATGAGAACGTGCGAATATTTTTCTCACTTGCCGAAGACCTGGCGGCGTTGCAGTTAGTGCGAACATCGATTGACTGGGAGTTCGTTGCCGCTCACGTTCAGCGCCCGCGTGCTCTCCGGTCTCAGCGCACTTCGCTCCACTCGATCAAAGAGCTGCTACCCGGAGAATGTCTCGATGCTTCGGCCTCTACACGCACGTATTGGTCGCCGACAGCTGTCGCGCGCAAGGAGTACAAGGAGGGTGCGCACGACCTCGCCGAAAAGGTTCATGACACAACAGCACTGTGTGTGTCAGCTTGGGCGTCGTGCTATTCCCGCATTACGCACTTGCTCTCCGGAGGATTGGACTCGTCGATCGTACTTTACTGCGTGCGTGAGTATCAGCCACGTACCCGCCTAACGGCGCTCACGTACTTCAATACCTTCTCTGCGGCAGCCGATGAGCGAAATTTCGCGCGGTTCATGGCCGAAGCAGCCGGCTGTGAGCTCGTCGCATGCGAAGAAGACCCTGCTCGCACAGATCTGGCCGTGCTCATGAAGGCGTCCGCGTCAGTAAGGCCTTGGGACGTTCAGTACTTTCAAACTCATGCTACGTCAGAGGGACAGTTGACGCATCGGAACGAATCCCAGGCGGTGTTCACCGGATCCGGCGGAGATCATGTCTACTTCCAGGGCCCCGTCACACTAGCCGTCGCGGACTATATCTTTCACTACGGCCTTGATCGGCACGCTCTGTCGCTCTGCTTCGACATCGCATACGGGGAGGGTTTGTCCTTTTGGTCCGTGTTAGCACGCGGCTTGCTCGATGGCCTATGTCTGCAGCGCTGGAGCACCGAGAGGAACATCCGACGCGTACATCTGGCGACTCCGCTTGTGCATGACATTGCGCGGAGGTCGGGACTGCTTCAACCCCCATGGCTGTGCGATTCCAAAGGGATTTCTCACGCGAAGCTCGACCATATTCGCATGGCCTCTGTCCCACACGACTTTTACCATCCGTTTGATATACATGATGCGCCAGATCGAGTGTCACCCCTTATCTCGCAGCCACTCGTGGAGCTCTGTCTCAGAACGCCGGTGCACGTCCTAGCGGCGGGCGCGCAGGATCGTTATCTAGCGCGCACCGCATTCTCCAGCAAGCTTCCGTTGGAAATAGTGTCGCGTCGAGCCAAGGGCACGGCCGACGCGTACATCCAACGTCTGCTGGTGCACAACCGTCGTTTTGCGTGTGAGATGCTCTTGGATGGGATGCTCGTTGCGAACGGTTACCTGGATCGTGAGGGGCTCGAGCGCACGCTAACGACTGAAGAAGGTGGGCTTGGCGGGAATGTCGCGGAAGTCATGATCTTCCATCTGAATACGGAGTGTTGGCTGCGAAAAGCGGCGGCTATTTGGGCAGTGCCCACTTCTTCTCTATGGTGAGCTGGACGGATCTTCCCTCGAAATCTGCGTTTCTTGGGTCATAGTTGAACCCGTTCTCGGAGCTCACGTGAGGCGGGTACGCGTCGAGCACGTTCATGATTGACAGGCGATACGTTGTGCCGGAGCGTTCGGGAGAAAAGCGGAAAGTGAGATCGAGTGTGGTTCGTGACTCAATGCGAGCATGCGGCGATACTAGATTATTCGTGTAGCTGTTCACGAAGCTCAGCGCGCTAGCTACGCCGTAAGGCCCACTGTCGAGCTCCGTGCGGGCCTCCAGTCGTAACGCTGGCGGGTAGAACAGGGTGTTCGTCCGTCCGACCGCGGGTGCGTCCGGTGTAGCACGGCTTTCGAAGTGAAAGAGGCGAGTCCCGGCGAGCGTCAATGTCCCCGTTTTGGTTCCGAATGGCTTTGCTATACGCAGCTGAAAATCCAATCCGTCCGTCATAGTCTCCGTGAGGTTCAGCTCTCGCATATCGAGCACGGCGGCAACGTCGGCGGGGTCCTCGAGGCAGACATTCGCTACACCCACAGGGCCGGCGCATCCCAGCGTCATTCCGTTGGAGGGATCCGTCAGAAGACGGTTCACCAACCCAATCATCTCAGAACGAGGAGTCTCCGAGGCCAGCGTGCGCACGCTTGCGTATGCGGGATCCTGGAGCACGGAGCTGAATTGAGCCTGCACTGCGCCGATGCCGCTCGAGATCTTCACTCGGAACAGGTTCGCCCTGAGCTGCATGTCGACCGGCGCGTGAGTGCGGTATTCCACAGTCGCGCTCATTGTTCGCGCTACTTCGGGTAAAAGGTCTGCATTTGGGCCGAAGCGAGCGAGCACGCGCCAGGGCACGCCGGGGCTTGCGTTCGGGATGTCTTCGAGCAGTTGCCAAGCGCGGTCCAGGTAGACCTCGCTCGGTAAAGGTGCGCGTATGGACTTGCCCGTCGAGACCGAGAATTGCAAAGCGGGCAGTAGGGACAGCTCGACGCTGGTTGTGTAGACCGTCGACGCGTGCGCCGACTGCCGTTCGTATCGATCTGCTGCTCTCAAAGTGAGCGTGGGCAGCTCCGCCGAGCCGGTGGAAGACAACCGAATTGGCACGGCGATCCCTGCGAATACGTGATCCGATCGAAGCGACCCGTCGCCGTCAACGGGTTCATTCGCGCGATAGCGTTCGATACGGGTGCCAAAATCTAATGTCAATTGTGGCTTTGAGCGGAGTAGATTGATCAGCTCTCCCTCCGTATGCAGGTCTGCGTAGCGGAATCCATATGCGTCGCGTCCCTCGGTGCGCTTCAGAGGCTCATTCGAATGGGGCGTCTGAACGAGAATGGATCTGAGCTCATTGTCCCCAGCACCGCCGTCGAATTGTCCCTGCCAGCCGAACGGCAGCGCGAATACGAATGCCAGCGTGGCCCATCGCTGCCGCGTTTCGGCGTCGGTTACGACGTCAACTCCACCGAATGCCTCGCTCGAGTACCGACCCACCATTGATTTGACGACATACGAGCCGTCTACCCTCAAGTTGGTACGTTCGTCGAAGCTCCACTGCATGTTGGCCAGAAAGAAATCCTGATGCTGCCTCGGGCTGATGTCGGCTTGCGGGTAGCCGAACTGCATTGTGTCACGCGTGGCGGGTGTCGACTGTGAATCAACCGGTGCCCTTTTCGAGCCCTGATACGCGAGTCCGGCATCGAGCTTTCCCAGGTGCGCACCCGCGCGCTGAGTCCAAACCAACGAATTGCCACCTCCTTGGCTCAGCCATCCGGCGCGCATCGATGTCGTCCATCCGCTTTTGACAACTGGCACGATGATGTTCACGACGCCGGCGAGTGCATCCGGGCCGAAGTAGACCGACGATCCATCAAGCAAAATCTCGATGCGCTCGATCATCTCGAGCGGCAGCGTGGACGTATCGAAGTAGCCCCCTTTGCCACCGGCCGAGCGCGGCGGACGCTTACCGTTTATCAGGACGAGAGTCGATTGCGGTCCCAGACCGCGCAAGTCGATGGCGTCACCCCAGTTGCCGTTACCGAAGCCGCTCCACGTACTGAAAGGAAGAGAGGTGTCCGGCTTGCCGCTGCCGTAGGACAGCGTGACACGGCGGAGCAGGTCGCCGGTCGTGGTGACACCTGAGGCCTCGATTTCCTTTCGACCGATCTCGACCAGCGATAGCTGGCTGACGAACGGGTTCTCTCTCAGAGACGACCCTCTGATCACCACCTCATCTTTCGAGCGCGCATCGCCGCTCGCAATATGAGCTGCAGCGGCTAGCGCCGTGCGTACTTCCGGCAGCGCTGCGTCTTCCCTCGCTCTGATCGACAGGCTGCTCGCCGTCGGCATCACGAATGTGTATCCGAACTGATCCAACACCTGCGCCAACGCGACACCGATCGTCACACCCTTTGGAACGCTGCGTGCCAGTCGCTCGTCCGTGAAAGGCACACAGCTGAGATGCGCTTGCTTACAGAGCTCGACGACGGTATCGGACAGAGCTTGCGCCGGGATTGAAGCTTTGACGCGCTGATCGAGCGCAGAAAATTCTATCCTGGCGGCCTCGTGGGCTAATGCGGCATCGGATATCGCGAAGTGAAGGGGTGCCGCGGCCAGTGCGAGCGTGAGGGGCATTGCCCCGGTCCGTCTCTTGTTCATCGCGCGAGAACAACCCCCTGAGAACCAGTCGTCGTATCGGTGAGCTCATCGGCCGCTGGGGCCCAATCGCGCGTCGATTACCACCATCTCTTTACCGCTTTCCAGTTGAATGGTGCGGCTACTCGCCTTCTCGAGTGATCCTTCCGGGATGATGAGCAGATCGCAAGCACCATCGAACGGTCTCGGCATGAGCGTGATCTCTCGCGGTGCAGCGGCTGGCTCGAAAGCGCGGGCAGTGTCCGAAGCAGACAAAAAGGCGACGATCGACAAGTCATTTCGATATCCTTTGTGGACTTCGAACGCGGTACCCAGCGGCAGCCCGGTGGCTTGGACCGCATCCGAAACCAGACGCCTCGCTTTCGGATCGAGACTCACGCTCGAGACATAACCGTACGTGCCGGCTGGCATCCGGGCCAGCGGTTTGCCGGTTTGCATCGGGGAGAGACCGAACAGCCGCTGTTCCTCGCGGAACTTACGCAATTCCGTCTCCATTGACTGCAGGTTCTGGACTTGTGCGATGCGCATCGGCATGGCCGACGGGCCTGGATCGGGAGGGCACGAGGAGCCCAGCGGCTTCCCCTTGGTATACACGACAGCACCCCAGAAGAGGTCGATGCGTTCGCCCTCGGGCGAAAGGGCGTGGGCGGTGGCCCAGATCGCCGCGATGAATAGGAAAAATACCCCGCAACACACGCCCAGAAACATCCATCGGCGTTGTCCAACGAGGTAGTGGAGCAAGCGGAGGAGCTCAGCCAAATCGCACTCCTTATGTTGGAAACACCCATCCGAGAGTCCTGATCACGACGCCTGAAGTTCGAGCGTGCGTACATCTGCACGGCATCTACGCTGCCGTTTTCCGCAGTGGGGAACGCCACGCCCGTGATCGAGATAGAGTTGTTTGGCAGCCGAAAGTAGGACAGCCGTCACGGCTCCAAGCGACAAAAGAGGCTTACGACCTGTCCTACTCCGGCTGTCGAGACCACTCTAGGTAGTCACGGTAGGCGCTGAATCGAAAGCTGCGAGTGGCACATCGACCGAAGGGATCCGTCGCCCCACCGATCGCAGACGCCGGGACACAGGCGCTCGAGCGGTTTATCGCGCGACTGGTAAAGAATGGTGAGGACGCCAAAGATTTGGCGCAGGAGGCGCACCTCAAGGCCCTGGTTTCGGACCCCGCGAAGCATGCCGAGCAACCCGTGCGTTACCTGTACGCGATAGCACGCAATCTGGCCTTTCGGTTCATGGCGAGCAAGCGCAGCGCCGCCGTGACTTACGACAGTGATGTCGCTGACGACGCAGCCACGAGGCTCGCTGCGAGCGACAAGGACGTCTGCGAGCAGCTGATCAGCGAAGAACAGCTGGAGGCCGTGCTGGAAGGTATGCCGGAGGACTTCCGACGGATACTCCTGATGCAACGTCGTGACGGCTTGAGTCACAAGCAGATTGCGGAGCGTCTGGGAAGGCCACTCGAAACCGTGAAGAAGTACGCGGTGCGCGCTCGGGCCTACGCGCGCAAGCAGCAATGGAAGTGACGGACATGGCAAAGACGAATATCGAAGATTTGGACTCGGACCTCGCAACACAGGCCGCCGAATGGGTGGAGAAGCTATCGGAGAACGGTGGCGACCGATACGCCGATTCCGTCGAGGAATGGTGTGCACAATCGGCAGAGCATCGGCGCGAGCTCATGCTCGCGGCGATCACCAGCATTCAGCTCGAGGCGCTGCGTCAGCAACCATACTCATTCGGAGTGAGAGGCTACCGGGATTCGCTCCATCGTTGGACGGTGGAGCATATCGGGGACCACGCATCCCTAGAACGGCTGGCGAACGAGGTTCACGCACGTCTCTCGGAGCGTCGAGCAGAGCTAGCTTCCGGGCGCGTCACGGCGCTCATCTATTCCATAGCCACTGACCTCGTTTCAACGAGCACAAGTGGGTCACTTCGCGGGCTAGACCCGAGTGAACGTGCCCTCCAGAACGCGATCCGAGACCTTCCTCCGTTGTGGCGCGACGTGCTGTTGCTCTGCAGTCGCGATCGATTGACTCATGAGGAGGCAGCCCGCGAGCTGGGAATCAGTGCGGCAAAGGTCAGGGAATGCCTGACAAAAGGCCGACGCGCGGTCACGCTCAAAGTCTTCAGTACCGGACTTTTGTGACATCCACGCACTTCATATGCGAACGGAATAGGGACCCGTGATGCCTGAGCTGGCTACCAATACATTTATGGCGCAGACGTCGTTCACGGCCAGCGCCATTCGCCAGTATCGGACACAGATTCACCGTTGGATCGTGCGTCGGCTGCGCAACCCGGACGTTGCGGACGACGTGACACAGGAGGTGTTTCTCCGGCTCTGCTGTGTCAGTCGCAGCGCCGGATATATCCGCGATCCACTTTCTTACCTCCTCGGGATTGCGGCGCACGTGATTAGCGCGTACCGCATGGCCGAGGTTCGCAGCCGCATTTCGTTTGACACGGAGGCGGTACAGCGTGCGGCCGATCACACAGACACGCTCGACGAGCATTCGGAAGAGCGACTCGATGTTCAGCTCCGACTGGAACGAGCGCTGGAACAGCTCCCACCTAGATACAAAGATGTCCTCCTTCTGTGCAAAGAGGAAGGGATGACGTATGGAGAGGCCGCTTTAGCTTCAGGTCTCTCCATACACACAGTGGAGAAATACCTTATTCGTGCGCGAGCACAGCTCGCGCAACTCATGTGCGATCGCTAGACCCAAGGAGTGGTGTTATGCCAAAGCAGCAATCGACTGATCAGGTCAGCCTAGAGCAGAGCTCTGAATGGCTCGAGAGACTGAGGGAACGAAATCCAGCGGACGATGAGGAGTTCGGCCGCTGGCTGCTCGCCTCCGAACGGCACGTGCACGATTTCCTCCTCGTGAGTGCCATCGACGAGGAGTTGCGGCACATGGATGTCGAACGGCGCATACCGGTAGAGGGTAGAGTGCCATCCTCATCGAGCGCGCAGCACACGCATGGGCCCAGTGTAAAGGCCGATCCCGCTCCTTGGTGGAGTTGGATCGCCGTCGCCGCAGCCGCAGCGCTGCTCGCGTTCGTCGTGATTTGGCCGAGCGCCATTCGCCCATTCGGCAGATCTGCAGACTGGCAGGAGTACCCGACTCGCCCCGGAGAACAGAGTACGGTGACGCTGCCCGATGGCTCGAAGGTGAAGCTGAACGCGCGCACGCAGATGTCCGCGCGCATTTCGCGCGGGCTGCGCCGCGTGGAGCTCGTGAAAGGGGAGGCACTCTTTGATGTCACTCACGATCCATCGCGGCCGTTTACCGTGGATGTGGGCACCGCGTTGCTGGAGGTGCGCGGAACTCAGTTCGATGTAAATCGTCGGCCAGGAGAAGACGGCGCGATCGTCGCCGTGATTCAGGGTGAGGTGCAAGTGTTCAGCAACACAATCGCGAGCTCGATTCGTAGGAAGCTGGGCGCAGATCTTCGTCACAGTTCCTTGACGCAAGGTCAGCAGGCCCGCGTCGGGCCCGGCGCAACGGTGCAACTGGATCCGGTGGCCGATGTGCATGAGACGGCCTCCTGGTCGACCGGCACTTTCGAGTTCTCGAAAAAGACTTTTCTCGAGATGGTTCCGGCGTTCAATCGCTACAACGTTCAGCAGATCCGTATCCTTGGCCATCTCAGCCGTGATCGCCCGCGCACTGTGACGTTCAAAGCGAACGATCCGAAGACGTTCGTTAACATCATCGCGGCCGAGAACGGATGGGACGTCGAGGAACATACAAATGGAGACCTCGTCGTGAGTGACCCCAGCAATGGCGCGAGGAAGTAATGGCAGGGAGATCTGCAGCAGCGATCCTAATAGGCGTTGTCGTCGCCGCAGGTTCCGCCACCATTCGCGCCGACGCGCCTGTAAAGGGTCGCGCTTCCGAAATCATGCCCACTGTTACGCCCTCGCACCTCGTTGCGGTAAGCGACGGAAGAATATCGTTTCAGAACGAAGAGCTTCGCATCGTTCTGATGGAGATGAATAGGCGTAGTGACTGCAAAATCGAGCTGATGGATGCGGAAATGGCGGATAAGAGGATTAGCGGCGCGTTGCTGGTCGGTGACCCGCAGACAACTGCGCGGCGACTGCGGGCAGCGCTGAACGTTCGCGTGCGCGTTCAGGCCAGTGGGGGACGGCTCTGTGCGAAGGCTAATCGGTAACAACGCCTCTTCGTATGACGCCCCCGGACACATGAGCCCGGTGCACGAAAAGCCGCGATGCGGGGTCGCATGATGGGCCCGATGCGCGCTTGGATAAGGCCTTAGCCGAGCGCCATCCATGCTCTGAGCGTCGTCTGCGGTGACATCCGCCTCTCGGTGAATGGTCTTTGCGAACAGGACCGCCTACAATCGACCCAAGCGCTCGTGCAAGGATGTATAAGGAGGGCGCACACATGAAGGACCATCCGTCGATCCGATACGCGCTCGCTCTCTTGGCGCTCTTCCTCGCATCAGCATGCTTCTCTGCCGATTCGTCACCGTCAAAGGCCGCGTCGCCGCCTGCGTCATCGCAGCCCGAGCCAATGCGAGTCCCCGCACCGCCAAAGACAGGCGAGCAGTGGCAAGCAGGCTTGCACTACTCGGTAATCCTCGGCCGCGCGAAGACGGACGTTGCGCCGGGCAAAGTGGAGGTGCGTGAGCTGTTCATGTACACGTCGCCGCTGTCGTACGAGATCCAGCCCTATCTGGCGGAGTGGCTGAAGCACAAACCGGAGTACGTTCAGTATGTGCGGAGTCCGTCGATAGTTTTTCCGC